>NZ_JBVVQZ010000012.1:0-226194 GCF_055811635.1 Mesorhizobium sp. WSM4806
CCACCTTGCCGCCCAGATGCTTGCCGAGCCGGTCGAGCTTCTCGACGGGCGTGGGTCCGAAGGTGAGCGGGTAGCGTGCGAACCGTTTCAGCATATTTTCTCCAGTGGTACGTGATTGCCCGGAAACTAGCGGTGCACGAGCGCTCCTAAGAGACGCGTTTGACTGTGAGCCGGCACGTTCGGATGTTTCCAAAAGAGGCCGCTGTTAATGCTAATCCGGCGCCTCGTTCGCGGTCGAGACGAAGCACCCGGGCGCTGTTGTGCTCCGAACGATGGCTATGGAGCGAAACCTGCTTCGATGCCGGTCATCACCAGAACGCGGTCGCATCCGATTGTCGCACGCGATGATCACCTCATACTGGTTGCCCCGAAGTTATAGGAACCGTGCTTTAACTTGTCACGGCGCCTCAAGGGAGGAGCATTGCCATGCCGAGCATTAGATTGCGCTGGCGCACATCTGAAGATTCATTCCTCACCTCATCACTGTCTGATGACCGGAATTGAACTTTCTGGGAGCCAACGAAAAGCTCAGCCCTTTGCTCGCCGCGAACGCCGCTGGACCGCCAGGTTAGAAATAGAAGGTTTGCAAAATAGGCCACCTGGAGAACCAGCCAAAAGGCCAGCGTCGTGAAGACGGCCAGACGGATGGAATCCGACGCAAAGTAAACCGTCACAGCGTTGCCGCACAGGACCATCCCGAGGAGCCGACAAAAGATGATTAAACGCAATGGCGTTCTCCTGATTTCTCTCGTCAATCATGCAGCTCAGGCCGAGATCTGGTCGGCCGCGACATGAGTCTGGCAGTTCTTTGGGCAGACACGGCCGCAGGCCCCGCAGCCAATACATCGGCCAGCATAGTCCACCACCATGATCATCCGATTGAGCTCACCATCGAAGTCGTCGTCACCGTCGTCGCAGGCGCCGAGGATCTCACCCGCGTCATCTACGCCGTAAAGGTGCATAACCTCCCGCGAGCAGACCTTGAAACAGCGCCCGCAGCCGATGCAGATCTTGCCATCTATAGTCATCAGATATTTCGGCACCCATCTGGAGCCGTCGCGGGTGATGAATTCGCCCTTCATTGTAAATTCTTCATTTTCGCGAGCTCTCTCCTGGCACCATGCAACTCCGCATAAACGGCGTGCGCTTTCTCGGCCACTTCCTCTATCTCAGTCCATTTAACTGGAAGACCCTCGGCAAGGTCGCGCAAGTTCGTCTTAGCAATTGCTGCGCGCAGTTGAAGCTTTCGGACCTTTTTCACAATCTCATCCAAGTTTGACATAATCCTTCCTTGAAAATCGGTCTTTTCACGCTCGCACGACATGGCAATAGGCATAGCTGCAGTCGCGTCATCGACCAGTTTGGTTCCGGAATCCGCAGTTCCGGAAAGTCTCGAAGCACAACCGGCGGACGCCTCGACAGAACGAGCAACTGGCTGCCCGCGAAAAGCACGCGCCCGAAGCCCAGAAACTTTCACCTTGCGGGCACTTCATCAGGCCTGAGCAAACCATGCTGCGGTGAAAACGTAGAGCCTCCATCACGTCCCGATCCGGATCGCACATGATTGGATCTTCCGCCGCAGTTCCTTGGTAACGGTAATGCCGCCAAAAGCTCGGTCCCCGATTTAGCATCGGATAAGCCGTAGGAGGCATTGGTCAAACAGGGGCAAGACGCTCGCCGTCCTTGTTGACGGCAGGCCAGGCGCTCCGTGAGAGATTTCGTTTCCTCAATTCCAGTCCTCGTTCCGCAACCGAGGATTTCTGCTTTCGGGTACGCCGGGTCGGGCACACCTGCGCAACCGGCGGCTGGCGTGGGAGGCCCCATTCCACGCAATTGACGTCTTCGTGGCCGATCTCGAACACGTCCTGGACTGTGATGCCTTCCAAGACATGCCAAATTCGGCTCGAACTTCTCTTCCGCGCCGTATTCGCTTGTTGGTCACTAATGTCTTGACCCTTTACTTGCAGCAAACGATCCCCCCTCTGCTGCCTGGGCATACTTCCTGCGGGCGCGCCGCCGCAGAAAACTGGGGATTGAGGGTTCAATTACAGGTGTTGTTCCTTTGTAATCTTTGCTCATCAGGCGGCTGCGCTTTGACTTTCCGGAGCCTTATTTTGCGGAACCACGCAAAGATCCGCGGAACAGGCGTTCTCACCTGTGTAGTTGGCCAAGGCTTTGAGCAAGGGGGTAAGGTAGTACTGTTTGATGTGGTCCGGCATTGGCTCCGGAAAATCCAGCGATTTCAGCGCGACGCCGATCAGTTCGGTCGCGCGGATCTTGTTGCCACACTCATAGTGGTACTGAGCGACCGGAACGTACCAAACGAATTTAAGGGGGCCGTCGCTTTGTGGGGAACTCAGTGCCAATATCTGTTCAGACAGCTCCTTGCCCATTGCGAATCGCTCAGCATGGGGAAGATGGGAGTTGTTCGTTGAGGGATTGAAGAGTTGTTTCAGGGCCATTACCATCCAGGACACGGCCTCAAACTTCTTGTCGATAGCGTCCTCGACCAATTGGCGCAGATCTGGCAAGCCGGTCTCGATGTCGCGCAGCTTGTGAAGCAGAAGATCCGCCTGAGTATGCCGGAACCCGTAATTGTCTGGCACCAAGGCGAGGTTTTTTTCGACAGCAGAGAGAGCCGCCTTCCAATTCTCCGCCTGCAGCGCCGGCTGGAGCTTGGCGTAAGTCGGTTCGGTCAGCGCCAGCTCGCGCGCAGTGCGTTTGTTCCTATCGATCCGCCCCTTATCGGCGGCTTTCGCTTCATCGCTGCCGCGCCAGCTGCCGTCCATAACTTTGGGTAAAACGTCATCGAGTTCCGCCGGGTGTCCGATGAATGCGATGCGGCCGTCGCGATCCACCAGGAACGAGGCAGGAATCCCGAGAGAAGAACTCGCCTTCATCCAAAGCCTGTTCATTTCGCCTGTGTAATCGAACGCGATCCGATAATTTAGATTGGGGAACCTCTGAATCAACCAAGCGTCCAAGCTCGTCCGCGTCCCCTCCGCGGTCGGGCCCTCTTCGCTAGCTGCGACTCCGACGACCTCAAATCCGCTGGTTTGATATTTTTCCTGTAGCTGCATCAGATGGGGCATCGCCGCCACACAAGGTCCGCATCCAGTCGCCCAAAACTCAACAAGGTACACCTTGCCGGTTGAAAGTTCGTGAGGGGCTTGCCACGCAGCCAGCCGTTGACTTTGATCGGAGGAGCGGGGGATTCAATCCGCAACACCATGTTACTCTCCAAAGCTTTTCCCACACCTTGTGGCGTCTATGAGCAATCTGGCTCTACCACCTCAGGAACGGAACACACCTGAGCCCATTACTCGTGTTGCTTGTTCTCATGCGGGTCAGCTCACCCACCATCGCCGCACCTCAACTAGCAAGGGCCGTGCCAGCACGCCTGGCGCGCAGCAAATGCTTTATTGGCTTCAAAAGTCCAACAGGCCCAACACGGCGGTTGTTTCGAACCCGACATGTTTTCAGCCGGCTGTAAGCTTTTGGACACGCATCACTCATGCGTCAGGCGCTTTAGGACTTTAGGACAGCGAAGACTTCGCCGTATTGCCGACGGTAAGATTGGCCTCGCCTAGTGGAGCAGCAGCACTTCGGCGCCCGGCTCGAAGAGCTGGTAACCCCACGGCTGGCTCGCGCGTGCGACTGCCTGCCGGCCGGCTCATGGCTGACCTCTTGTTTTAGCGCCGGGTCGTGAGGGGCTAGGCCATCGAGTTCGAGCTGCCGCGGGTGCTGCGTAAGTGTTTGCCTAGACGTCGGACACCGCATGCACGTCCCATATTTTTCGTGAGCGAGCTTGGAAGGTTTCTGGTATGTGGTACGCAGTTCAGGTATTCGCCTCTGCTCCCGCAGGTACGGTAAGCGCCCCGAGCCGGGGTCCGGGTTTCCTTGAAGTAGCCCCAATCACTTGCCTCACCCCACGCAGCCACGACACGCATCGCAACGGGCGGGGCGTCAAGGCCACTGCCCAATTCGGAGTGAGCGACGTAACACGATCTTTACGGCCGTAGGGCAAATGCAGCCTCGCAGAATTTATGCAGTGCGCCGGTTCAGTCAGGATGACTTGGGAGAAGCCTTCGGATCCTTAAATGCCGCCGCCGATGATGAGGAATCTGCGGGTCATATCCCGCTGCCCATTTCTTCTGCGACGGCGTCGGAACAGCTCTCGACGGAGGTAGGGCAGATGTCAGGAGGCTCGGGATTGACGCGCGGCGCACTTTCCAGAAGGCTATCAAGGATGCGACGCGCTCGCCAGGCCAGCAGAGTTAGATTCGGATCAGCCAGCCCGCCCTGCCCGACGCTCGCGTTGTGTACGAAGATGCGGCTGTCACGCGGTCCGTCCCAGAACACCGAAAAATCTTCGCGAATTGCCAATTCATTGTCAATCTTTTCCAGCCGGTCCGCCATCGGTTCCAAGAAGCCTGGCACCGCGTTCTCGTAACCGGTGGCCAGGATGACAATGTCGGCCGTGACTTCTTCGACCTCCTCCATGCCATGCCGCAGGGTGAGTCTGTGGCCCGCGCCGGCGTTGATGCAGTGCGAGACAGTGCAGCCCGGCCGCAGTGTGATTTCGCATTGGTTTGGCTCTAGAAATGCGTGGCGGTATAGCGCCTGATAGATCGCGCGCAACGTGCTTTCCGAAATGCCATCCGAAGCAAGCGCGAAGCGCCGCAGGAACCGCTTGCGCTGCGACTCGCTCATTGCCGCGAAACGATCCGAAAAGCAGGGCATGAACAACTCGTTTGTGAACGGGCTGTTGTCGATGGGCAGGTAGTTTTCGCGCTGCGAAACCCAAGTGATCGATCGAGGCCGCCGTTCTCTCGGCAGACCGACAAGGTGCAACAGCACCTCGGCTCCGGACTGTCCCCCGCCGACCACGCAGACATGCTTTTTGTGCACATCAGGATTAATGTGCAGTAATTCAGATGAGTGGAACAGGTTGCGTCCAGTCCAGCCCTGAAACTGAGGCGGAATATGCGCCTGCTTGCCAATGCCGACCACGACGTTTCTGGCGCCGAGAACCGCGTTATCGGTGCGAACACGAAACTCGCCGTCAAAGCGGATTTCGCGCACCGTCTCGCCGCCGCGGACAAGCGGGTTCCTGTAGAAGGCCCAGTTCAGGTATTGCTCGAACTCAGCTCTGAGCATGGTTTCGAACTGTGCATTCAGGAAGTGGTACAGACGCCCGTTCTCATGCAGGTAGTTCACGAAAGTGTAGGCTGATCGCGGGTTCACCAGCGTGACCAAATCCTTGAAGTGGCTGACCTGGAGCTCCGAGGAATCGAATGCGCTGCCTGGGTGCCAGCGGAAGCCGACTTGCCGATCCAAGAACAGTGCCCCTTGCCCAATTTGCTCGTGCATCTGGCACGCAAGGCTCAAATTAGACGGCCCAGCTCCCACTCCAATGCAAGAGAGCTCCACTTGTCTTGCTCCTCTAGGTGCTTCCCAATTAGGCGATGTTAGAGGAATATCGGCTCTGGCCATCGGCTTCAGTCTCCACGCGGGCATTCTCGCCTTCGGTGCCACTGGATTTGCTAGATTTTATCCCCGCTTTCATAGGTCGGGCATGAAGCCACATGGATCCCGGCCAAGTGATGAGATCGACACTCATGTCCACGACTTGGTGGGGCGTGCGGCGAAATATGCCCGCCGCTTCCATGATTGCGTCTCGGTCGGCGAGCTGCTTTCCAACGTTATTCCATGTTTTAATCGGGCGAAGTCGCCCGCCTCCATCATGATTCGCCGACCTTTGACCGACTTGGCTGTCAGCGAGGGCGCGATCTCGAATGCGGCGACAGCATTTTTCCCTGAGCCTGCTCATAGGAGGGCATCCGCTGATGTGTTCGGAAGATCCACTGCATCAAACGTGCCAGAAGGAAACTTTCATGAAACAACGGTTAGCGGGTTTGTGGTCCTGTCGGGTCCGACAATGAGGGGGAAACCTTGCGCCGGTGGCCGATTTGCCGCGTCGCCGTCCTCTTGCCAGGAGCCGGTAGCTAATAGGGCAGCTCCGCATCGGAATTTTCTCTTAGGACGGCCAGCAACCCAGGTTCATGGACTGTGGCGCGGAAGAAGGCTCTTGCCACTTCTCGAGGCGGGAATCTGAAAAGGCGCCTTCGGAAGCCCGGAGTCCCAGGAGGTCTCTCCCTCTTGCGGAAGATGGAGGCGAGATCCGGATTTGAGACGCAGAATCCAGCTAAAGACGGTCACACAGCTATGTCGAGGCCGTGTGCCCCATCCTGCAGCACCACGAGCCTGACGGTGCTCGCGACCAGTGAGACGCATTCGTCCGCAGCTTTGTCGAGGCTGCCTCCAGGCGGGTCGGGACGGAGATATTCTGGGAAGGCGAAGGTGTTGACGAGTTGGGCCGCGAACGCAGGAATAACCAGGCGCTGATCCAAATAGACAAACGTTCTTTCGGTCCAATCGAGGTTGACCTGCTGATCGGTGATGCCTCCAAGGCGGCCATCAAGCTCGATTGGAAGCCGACGACTACTTTCGATGAGCTCGCCTCGTACATGATCGAGGCCGACTCCCGCGCGTACGGGGTCACGCTCGCGTGACGCGAAAAACGCAATGATTTCGCCGGGCATTTGCAGTCCAAAGCAGCATTCGCCGGCCCGCCTCTCTCAGGCGGTCGGCCGGCACCCAGTCAGCACCCGGTCGTTTGGATCGGCAAATTCACACATCCTACAGAGCAGAAAACCATCCGCTCCGTTCATGCGATCGACGATTTCGCAAAAAACTGGGCTTTTAAAGAGATCGCCGAATTCGTCGCATAGAAGGTTGCCCAGTACGTGACGCCGCTCAAAGTCCATGGAGCAGAGAGTAACCTCGCCGTTTGGAAGGAGAACATTCCGATACTGTCGTTCATCCACGCATATCAGCGCTCCGACGACTGGCTGCCGTGGTTCTACAATCTTAGGATCTACGCTTCCACCCCTGCTGCTCACCGGTCGCGCGCGAACTAGGGCTTCGGCAGGGATAATGTCGGCCATATCGGGATGGGCCTCGCCCAAAACCACGAATCGAATTGATGGGATGTCGGCGTCGACGAGTTGACCAACCAAATCGCGATACTTGTCTCCAACAAGGCGGCTATTCATGTGGGCGCCATCATCAAAAACATGAACCACGAATACCCCCAACCGCAGCGCCTGCAAGCGTTGTAGATCCCGCCCCTTCATTCCCACAAGCGTCGTGAAAATCCTGATGCCATGGCCTTTGGCGGACGCGTGCTCGACCATTTCGGTGCAATCCGGATTGAGCCATGGCTCAGAATACCCGGCAAAACTAATGTCGACGGAGGTTGGTACGCGCGCCAGACAGCGCTTGAAATCTCCAAGACTAAGATGCTTCGTATCAGATACTTTTCTTTGCCGGTCAGCGAACTTGTCCTGCGGACAATATGAACATCCCACGATGCATCCTGTGGTCGTCGTTATCTCCAAAACTCTGCCGGCTGGGATAGCGGAGCGCAGTTCCGGTAAAATCATTCGTTATGACTCCCACTCGTCTGGTTATGCATAACGTCCAGCATGGTGTCTTTGGCTTCATGACATCGACGGTCAATGCGATAGCCCTGCCCCCGTGTGGGGGGAGATTGGCCGTCATCGCTGCTTTCGCCAATCTCCAAGGCTGAAGTTTGGAGCCGCCAGTGAAGCTGCCGATCTCCCCCTTGCGGCCCCTTGCGGGGAGATGGCCGGTAGGCCAGAGGGGGGCGCTGTCCCGCCAGCGTTAGATCACGTTCAATTCCCTGAATGCCCGCCCTTCAGCGACACGGCTGTACCCAAACGCCGAGCAGTCCACCGTGCGGTAGCCGCCATGCACGATCAGCTCGGTCAGCGCCTTGCCGACCGCCGGCGCCTGCTGCAGGCCGTGGCCGGAAAAACCATTGGCGAAGAGAAAATTTTCCACTTGCGGATGCGGGCCGATCACCGCGTTCTGATCGAGCGTGTTGTAATCATAATGACCGGCCCAGGCGCGCGTCGGCTTGATGGCTTCGAAGGCGGGAATGCGGGTCGCCAGCACCGGCCAGATCACCTCTTCGAACAGCGGCCAGTCGGGCTCGAAATCGTTGGGGTCGGCGGGGCCGTCGCCCTCTTCCGGTTCGGCCCCGCCGGTGATGTAGACCGAGCCTTCGGGTCGGACATAGATGCCTGAGGGATCGACCAGCATCGGCATGTCGTCATATTTCTCGCGCGCCTCGAAGATGAAGACGTTGCGCTTGCGCGGTTCCACCGGCAGCACCAGCCCGGCCATTGCGGAAATCTTGCCGGCATTCGGCCCGGCGGCGTTGACAACGATGCCGGCCTCGAGCCGCTCGCCATTATGCAGGCTGACGCTGGTGACACGGTCGCCCTGCCGTTCGATGCCGGTCACATCAGCGGTGATGAAATCGATCTTTTTGTCGCGCAGCGCCTTGCGGAACAGCATCAGCATCGCATGCGCGTCGAACCAGCCCTCGCCCGTGCGGCCATAGGCACCGGCGGTGATGCCCTCGGCCGACAGCCACGGAAATCGGCGGACGAGCGCCTCCGCATCCTCAAGCACGATGTCGGCGCCCTCGGCCAACTGCGTCTGGTGGTTGGCCTTGAGGATCGGCAACCCGTTCTCGCCGGCAAGGATGAGGTAGCCACCTTCGCGAAAGCCGATATCGGCGTCGGCCCCGAATTCTTCCGTCAGCCGCCGGAACAGTTTCAGCGTGAACTGCGACAGGCGGATGTTTTCGGGAATCGAAAACTGTTGGCGGATCGAAGCGCAGGACAGCGTCGTCGCCGCATGGGCGAATTGCGGGTCGCGCTCGACCAGCGCGATCGAGCCCGAAAAGCCTTCCTCGCGCAGATAATAGGCGATCGAGGAGCCGACGATGGCTCCACCGATGATGACGACGTCGTAGCGCACTTTTCGCTTCTCCAGTTCTAAAGCATGATCCCGAAGCCGGTTTCGGAAAAGATCGTGCTCCAATCTATACAGCCAGTAGGATGATCCCGAAGCGCGTGCCGCGCTCGGAGTCAATCAGGCGGATCGTGCCATCATGCGCTTTCAGCAGGGCCAGAACGATGCCGAGGCCCATGCCGGATTTGGCCTTTTCAAACGGGCGCGGCTCGTTCTTCGAGGGGCTGCCATGGGATGATGTCTCACAAATGCGTTCGAAAACTCCCATGCATGAAGCGTGCCGGAAAAGAAGTCTGCCCAACCAATGAGTTCTCGAATTCCAGCTCGTCCGGAACCCGACATTGTCGGATAACCGACGATGCGGGCAGATGGATGCTCGCGGCAGTGCCCCTTCCACACCGCAGGCCGGGCAGCATCAGGTCAGCCATCCACGGCTGGCCCTTCGCGGCAGCATGGTAGGCCAGATATTTTCACTGCTCGAAATATGGTCGGCCACGTTTTTGGCATCATGCCAGGCGCCCCAGAAGAAGCTGGACCCTCTTTGCGACTGCCAAGGTAAACCGAGGCATAGAGCCGGGCTGGCTCGAGACGCCACGGTGGTGCCTTGGCCGGCCCTCATCACGCCGTCCTGATACTTGCTTGTCATACCGAGGAGCGTAAGCCCCTGCGCGGCCAGACGACCGAAGTCGATCGTCTCGCCGCCGCGCGCGCCGCTCACCGCGACCGTGACGTGTTCGGTGCCGGGTCCGGGGTCTCGGCGTCCCACTTGCCGAGGACGCCCAGCCATCATTAGAAGTCGCGCCCCCGATAGGCCCGCGGCGGGCGATCGTGACGGGGATCTGGAAAGGTCCGGTATCCCGATGCCGCCTCTGTCACCCCCGCCTCCTCGTCGGGCTAAGGCTTGAGTTTGATGACCGGCTCCATCACTGCGAAGACCGCGTCGTCCGGTAGGTGGCACTTGATATTATGGCTACCGGGCAGCTTTCGGATGGGCGGAACCTCGCGCTCACAAATTTCTCTGGGAACCAGATGCTTGCGCGGACAGCGCATCTGGAAGGGACAGCCGCTCGGCGGATCCATCGCCGAGGAAATGTCGCTTCGAGCACGATGTGTTTCTTGACGACACAGGTGTCGGCAATCGGGATCGCCGACAAAAGTGCATCGGTATAGGGGTGGTAGGGCAGCGACAATATCTGGTCTGTGGTGCCCTGCTCGACGATGCGGCCGAGATACGTGACCACCACACGGTCGGCGGTTTGGCATCTCGAATGTTCAGATGATTGGCGACCCAGTGGGGCTGCCGCAGTGCCATGCGCACTGCGGCAGGCGAAATGCACGTGGGAACATTCATCGTGCAAATGAGAGCATAATGGCAATCGATTAGAGCGATGACTCGACGAGCGATATATGGAGGCGCTTCGTCGCGTGGTGGGCTGCATCTGTGAGAATTGAAATAAAAAAGCTCATCCTACAGCTGAAACGGTTTCTCAGCGGTCAACCAGCTTCCGAAGCCTTCGGCAACGAGCATCACGATGTTAGCTTAGGTTCTAGTGGCATCGACCGGATCGCCGATTGCGGAGGCGAATCTTTGACCCGGGAAAGCGATCACGGATCCTGCGGCGAGAAGGCATGGGACGAACTCTCCGGTGACAATGGCCGCGACGAACCGCGCATTTTCAGGAGGGACAATGACAAGCTCTGCGGATCGGGCGCAGATGTTCTCTACGCTGGAAGCAGCAAGGATTATCTGACCGCGGGCGTTGACTCACGGCTCCAGGATCAGATGAGCGGCTTCGACCCGAGGTTCGGGTGGAAGCCGCACATCATCGCTCTCGTCGATATCGAACGAGATACCTTCATCTTTCATACGGTGGGGTTCTACAGAGACGGTTTTGACCCGAACTCCGTTGACAACGCCAGCGTAGTGTCCGGCTATCCGGCGAGCTGGTTTTACAACGGCAAGCCACGTAGGGCCTTTGCCTCGGGCGCGCCGGACAGCGGCGCACCCCTGCGCACCCCAACCATGCCGGCCGTGGCCGGAGACCAGACGCGTTTGCCCTCCAGCGAGATCATTATCTTTCCCTTTAAACGAGCGTGATCCCGAAGCGTGACAATCGATCTCGACCATTAGACGAGCTCATCAAAAGTCGTCTTTGGCTTCCAACCGTGCTTGGTGGCCGCCTTAGCAGGCCTCGCCAATCGGCAGGTCCACCTCGGCCGGGACCGAAATAGCCGCTTCTATCCGGATCAGCGCCTGGTTACTCCTGTGTTCGCGGCGGCCTACCTCGTCAATGCCTTCCCCTTCCAGACGATCTCCCTCTCGACACGCCTGAAGGCAGCCTCGACAAAGGACGGAAAGCGTCTCGCGTTCGCGAGCACAATCGTCAGGCTCGTTTCCGCAGGATTGCGCCAGGAAAGCAAGCGATTAAATTGCGTGGTGTACCCTGGGCATCAGAATTGGGAGGACTCCGTTCCACCTTCCGCCTTGCGCATGACCGGAGAGATTTCCGGTGGGCGTCGTCTCCTGAGCAAAGCTTTTTCATGTTCGTTACTCTCCGTAAACTCGATTGTTTCGATGGAGCGCATCTACGGTATGAATCCACGCATCACCGTAGAGCTTCGAACAGCATCGGTGCGGCTCCGCAACCAGTCAGCGAGCCAAAAACAGCGGCAATGTCGGCTTCTCAAAGATCCATCTCGTCACGCCGCCAAAGAGCCGCTCACGCAGCCGACGGCTGCCATAAGCGCCCATGACTATCATGTCGGCAGACGTCTCGATTGCGTGCTGCGCAAGCACCGTGGCCGCCGGTTTGCCGGCACTTGGCAACAGATCAACCGACACCCGAGCACCGTGCCGAGTGAGATAGGCAGCGATGTCGGCTCCAGGCTCCGCGCCGTTACCGTTATAGTTCGCCTTCGGATCGACCAGGGCAACACGAACTTCCTCAGCAGCGCATAAGACACCCAGCGCTTCCCGAACCGCACGGGACGCCTCGACTCGCGAATCCCAACCGACCAGGACGCGCCGTGGCCACAAGGTCGCCTCAGTGCCCTTCGGCACAACGAGCACCGGCCTTCCCGTATCGAACAAGCAGCCGTTGACAACAGGAGGTCCGAGATTCTCGTCATTGAGGAGACACGGTCCGATGATCGTGAGGTCGGCGCAGAGCGCCCGCTGTCGTGCCACTTCGCCGAGGCTTGCCGGAACGCAATAGTCGGTATCAACGTGATAGGCGAGCGACATAGCTCTCAGCAGTCTCTGGATATCTTTGGAGCGTCTTTCCATTCTGGCCACGTCCTGTGTAAATCGATCGATTTGTCGAAACCGGTCATTCAATCTGGCAATTGCCTGTCCACGTCCTCCAGGCCACTCGGGGACACCATCTCCGATCGACGGATACGACATAAGGAGCATCGGAGGCGGTATAACCAGTACGGAAAGGTGCGCGCCGACTTCGGCACACAAGCCGGCGGCAGTTCTGACGTCCTGATCGGAATTGTCAGCGCCGGTCGCACAGAGTACGCTTTTAAAAGCCATTTGCCTGCTTCTCCTGAGTATTCATTTAGGGGCGTTTCAGGCCGCAGGACCGGCTCACCGCGCGCGGGAGGGGAGTGGCACCACACCCAGCACTTAATTCAGTCGTCCGGCTTCTCGAGCGAATAGCCAGCCGACCTGACGGTGCGAATGACGCTGCCGGGCGAAGCCGTTTTCAGGGCTTTTCTGATGCGACTGATATGCACATCGACGGTGCGTGCACCGACATGGATGTTGGGCGGCCAGGCCGCGCCGATAAGTTCGTCCCGGCTGAAGACCTTCCCGGGAGCTTCAATCATAAGCCGCAGCACGTTGAACTCGATGGGTCCGAGGTGGATGTCGTGGCCGTTACCGCGAACCCGGTGGGCGTCGAGCTTTATCTCGAGGCCGCCACAGGAGAGCCAACCGCCATTTTCAAGACCATTTGCACCCCGCTTGGTCAGCGCCAGCCTCGCGCGTAGACAGTCGAGCAGCTTGGCCGGGGCGATCGGCCGCACAAAGCTCTCGTCAATGCCAGCCTTCAGGAGATCGAGGTGCTGGTTCGCCGCGCCCGGCGCGATCAGGGCAATGATGGGCAGGTCGGCGGTCCGCGGCTCCCCCTTGAGCCGGGCGCAGATTGCAGACCCGGTTATGCTCGCTGGCCCGCAGTCCAGCACCACAGCCTTGAAGTCCCGCTGGTCGGCCAATGCAAATGCATCCTTCACGCAGCCTGCCGGCTCACTGGCGAAGCCGTCCGCCTCCAGAACGTGGCTATACATCAGATAGAACTCCGCATCGTCCGAACAGATCAGCACCAGCGGCTTCATCGGCACTATCCCAAGAGCCCCATCGGCCCGGACCGGGTCGGCGGCGTAAGGTGGCCATCGACGCCTGCTTCCATCACGCGCGTGCTACCTCGGGGTAGGTTTCGATGGCTGCGATTGCGTCCCCGACCAGTTTCGTGCCGGCCTCGGCGAGCTTGCGGAGGGTCTCGAAGCCGAACCGATGCACGTCGCGCAGGGTCTTGGACAGAACGACCAGACGCCCGGCGGTGAAAAGCACGCGCCCGAAGCCCTCATGGCTCATTTCGATCATCGGCGATGCCATCAGGCCGGAGCGCTCTTCGATCGCAAGGGCGACGGCAGTGTAAAACTTGTCGAGCCTCCACAGCACGTCCGGGTCGGGATCGCCGATTATTGGAATCGTACGGCGCTGTTCCTTGCTGACGATGAAGTCGGCCAGCAACTCGGCGTCCGCTTTGCCGTCCCACGACCCGTGGGAATCTTGAGCACGGATCAACCGCACGAGGCATTTGACGAACGGGCTGGCAAGGGCCGCCTCGTCCTCGTTGACAGCAGGGCTAACCGCGACTTCAAACATTTCGCTCTTCCTCGTTTCAGTCCTCGTCCTCGAAGGACGGTTTCTCTCCGGCGACACCAGCTTCGGCCAGCACCTTGCGCAGCCAGGGCGGAGGACATGTCCTCAGCATCGTCTGCGTGCGCAACAGCACCTCTTGGATGGGTTGTGGCTGCGGCACCTTGATTGGATGGATTTTTGCCGAGACAAGCTTGGCTGCCGAAGGTCCGCCGATCGCCAGACAAAACAGGAGGTGGCAGCCCTTCAGCGCTTCCACCTTCGGTGCGATGCGGTCATCCCCCTCGGTCCGATGTTTCCCCCTTTCGTCGGAGACGTCGTCGAAGGCAAGGGCTTCCAGGAGGTTCCATTCCTCGCGCGTCACATCGTAGATGACAAAGCGCTTGGCGGACCCGAAATGTGCATTGAGCTCCTTCATGTCCTGGGTTGCGATTGCCACGCGCAAAGCGCCTGCTTGTCGTTCACGCATCGGACCTTGAACCTCGTCAGTGACGAGTGAGAGGCGACGAACGGGGCCCACCTGGCGTTTCCCGCTTGCGGAATGGATCAAGTTCCTCAGGCGTCGGCGCATGCCGGTCGGCTTGGAACATGTTGGCGACCTCGAAAACCAGATCACGGGTCCCTTGATAGAGGATTGAGAGCTTGTGCTGGCTGCCGAGCCGGTCGAACACGGGGAAGCCGACGCGCATGAGCGGAATGCCAAGGCGCTGCGACGCCTGGCGTCCATGTGAATGGGTGACCAGAAGATCAGCGCCGCCGGCAAGCGTTTCCAAATCGCCGAGATCGCCGATCTGAATCGACTCCGCTGGTACCTTTTCCAGAATTTCCGACATATCGGTCGTCGTGACCGCCGCCGCGATTTCGGAGCCCATGTCCACGAAGAAGGTTGCGTATTGGTAGAGTTGTTCTGGTTCAGCAGCGATCGCAATTTTCTTGCCTCCGAAATGGAAATGTCCGTCGAGCAACGCGTCCTGCAATTGCGCCCGCCGACGGCACACGCCTGCCGGCACTGGCTCGCCAGAAATCGTGGACAGCAGGGAAACGAACTGATCGGCGCGCTTCAATCCGGTCAGCGACTCGAACAGCACGTAAGGGACGCCGCTCACCTTGTGCAGCACCTCGGCCGGCCGGCGCATATGCTCGCCGATGGCGATGCAGTGCTCGGCCGTGCCGAACTCACGGATGTCCTCGACACTCGTACCGCCATAAGTGGTCGGGACCCAGTGGTCTGGTACAGTACCGTCAAGCGAGCCTGAGAGGTCCGGCAAAATCACCGGCTGCAGCCCAAAGCTTTCAACCATCTCGCGCAAATGCTCGATGTCAGCCACAGTGAGGTTCCAGCCGGGTAGGATTGCGATCTTCTTTGACTGGCGCGCCCGCTCGCCAGGCCGCGTAATGCCTTCAATCATCGCGGTGACAGCCTTGGCCCAGCCCTCTTCGAGGGCGCCGCTGAAATCCGGCGTGTTGGCCAGCACGATCTCAGTACCCGCGAGTTCTTCCGCCCGTTTCAGCCTGATGTCCGCAATATCGCCTGCGGAATCCTCGCCACGGGTTTCCACCAGGGCCGTCGTGCAGACGCCGATCAGCTTTGGCTTCGTGCGAGTCTTGAGATTGAGGATCGCCTCTTCCAGATTGTCCGCCCCCCCGAGGATGGTAGCCACTTCATCCATCGCGGTGGTCTGTAAGGAGATCGTTTCCTTAAAATGCCGCACCAAGAGCACGAGCGCGAAACTGGTGCAGCCCTGGCTGCCGTGGAGCAGCGGCACCGCGCCCTCGACTCCGAGGAAGGCCAAGGCGGAACCCAGCGGCTGTGATGATTTCAGCGGATTGACCGAAGCTGATTTGGTCTGGGAAACGACGCGGCTCATCGGATTTCCTCAACACCAGCCGAAATAGTCGGCGTCGTGCCGGCGAATTCCTGGGCAGAGTGCACCGTCGCGGTCTCGTTCTTCGTCCTCGGCTGTTCGTCCTTCACACCAGGCTGGCAATCCCACGGGGCCCGGTCCCGCACCTGGCACCAGATCGGGTTGTGAATGGCGAGGTCGATCTGGCGTACGAGTTCCACCATGCCGTCGTAACCGGCGTAAGGGTGTTGGCGCTCCTGGTTGATGTCGAGCCAGGGCGTCTTGGCCTTGAGCGCGACTAATTGCGTGCGCCCACCCGACAGCATGATATCGGCCTTGCCTTCTGAGAGCATGGCGTAAAGGTCGCGCGCTGCCATCTGCTCGAACATGTGGTTGTCGTCCTTTAGGATCTGTTTGATGCGCTCCTTGTCTTCGACCGTGGATTTCTTGACCGAGGTGCCCACGATCTCCATGCCGATCTCCATCAGCGCATGGACGACCGACCAGGACTTCACGCCACCCGTGTTGAGCAGCACGCGCTTGCCTTGCAGCCGCCGCCGGTAGGCTTCGAGCTTCTTCGATGCAATCGCCTCCTGCTCAGCGATCAGCGTCTCTGTGCGGTCGAGGATCTCCCGATCTGCACCCTTCCGCACCAGCAGCTCAGCAATTTTGCGAAGTGCTTCCGAAGTGTCTGAAATCCCGTAGAAGGAGCCTTCGAAGAAAGGGATGTCCCAGCGCTCGTCCATCTTGCGGGCTAGGTTGATGAGGGCCGTCGAGCAGACCACCATAGCCGCCCGGGCGCGGTGCGCAGAGGCAATGTCGAGATAGCGAGCGTCGCCCGGAATGCAGGCGCGAACCCGGATCCCGAGCCGATCGAGGAGCGGCTTTATCAGCCAGAATTCGCCGGAAAGGTTGAATTCACCAAGGATGTTGATGTCGTACGGCCCGGCGTCGTCGGGTTCCACCGTGCCGATGACATGGTCGAGCAACGCCTCGGCGGCGAGCTTGTTGCCGAGGTTCTTGGAGCCGGCCAGGCCCGGCGCATTGACCGGGACCACGGCCAAGCCGAATTTTTCGGCGGCGCGTTTGCAGACGGCCTCGATATCATCGCCGATGAGCGCCGTCACGCAGGTCGAATAGACAAAGACTGCCGGCGGCGCATACGCTTCCTTGATTTCGCGGATCGCCTTGAAGAGCTTCCGCTCGCCCTGCCCCATCACCACCTCGAGTTCGGTAAGGTCGGTCGTGAAGCTTGTGCGCCATAAGCTGGGCCCAGACGAAGCTGCACCGCGGTTGTCCCAAGAATTGCCCTCGCAGGCGAGCGGCGCATGGACCAGGTGCGCAACGTCAGTGATCGGCTGCAGGACGATCTTGGCCCCGTCAAAGGCGCAACCGCCCGCTGCCGCTCCTGGCGTCAGCGGCCTTGCGCAGCCCTGCTTGCGCGCCTTGGCATCCTTTCCACGGTTCTTGTCGCACGCGGGCTCGTCGAAAACGTCCTGGATCTTGGCACTGAGCGAGTTCATCGCGTCAGTCCCCAAAGCCAATTCGGCAACAAACCGCCTGGGCGAAAGGCCGGCCGTGTCTTCTAGCGGGTGAGGTCATAGGAATAGTCCGTCACGCCGGTCTGGCTCGTCTCGCGATCGAGCTTGTCGAAGATCTTGTCGAGGATCGTCGTCAGCACGCGTAACCCGCCCTGGTAGCCCATGAGCGCAAAGCGATGGTGGTGGTGCCGGTCGAAGATCGGAAACGTCAGCCTGATCAGCGGCGTGCCGGTGTCGCGCTCCAGATACTTGCCATAGGAATTGCCGATCAGCAGGTCCACTGGCTCGGTGAAGAGCAGCGACCGCATAGCCCAAAGGTCTTTGCCCGCCCAGACCTGAGCGTCCTTGCCGAAAGGCGAGGATGCAAGCAGTTCCTTCAACTCGGCTTCCCATGCCGAGGTGCCGTTGGTGGCGAGGCAATGTGTCGGCTCGCCGCCCGTTTCCATGACGAAGCGGGCCATGGCGTATACGAAGTCCGGGTCGCCGTAGATGGCGTATTTCTTGCCATGCAGCCAGGACTGGCTGTCCGCCATAGCATCAATCAGTCGGCCGCGCTCCAGCCGGATTGCTTCGGGGATTTCTTTCCCGGAAAGCGCCGAGACCTTCATCAGCAATTCGTCAGTCGCCTGGACGCCGAGCGGATAATGGAATGAAGCCGTGGCCTGCCCGACTTGCCCGCAGTAGTCGAGGGTTTTTCGGGTGTTGTAGTACTGCAGTGAAACCGTCGCCTCGGCGTCGAGTGCCCCCTTCACCTCTTCGATCTTCGTGCCGCCGTCATACATGCGGTATTCCCCGTCCGATGGCGTGTCGAACTGGTCAGACGCGTCCTGGATGAAGGTGTAGGACACACCCATCACACCGAGCAGGCGTTTGAGTTCCCGGTTGTTGCCAACGCAGAAGCCGTCGAAGCCCGGAATGACGTTGATGGTTCCCTTGGTTTCCGTGCGCTGCTGGCCCTTCCAGAAGTGCTCCAGAATGCCTTTCAGCATGCCATCATAGCCGTCGACATGGCTACCGACGAAGGCTGGTGTGTGGGCAAAGGGCACGTCAAAGTCGCGTGGGACTGAGTTTTCGTCTTTGGCGTTCTCGATGAAACTGTGCAAGTCGTCGCCAATGACCTCCGCCATACAGGTCGTCGAAACTGCGATCATCTTGGGATCGTAAAGCTGGTAGGTGTTGGCGAGCCCGTCGACCAGGTTCTTCAGGCCGCCGAACACTGCCGCGTCCTCGGTCATCGAGGAGGAAACCGCCGAAGCAGGTTCCTTGAAATGGCGCGACAGGTGCGAGCGGTAATAGGCCACGCAGCCCTGGCTGCCGTGGACGAAGGACATGGTCCGCTCGAAGCCCGCGGCCGCGAACACCGCGCCGAGCGGCTGGCAGGCCTTGGCGGGATTTATCACAAGCGCTTCCCGGGAGAGGTTCTTTTCGCGGTATTCCCAGGTCTTGCTGAATTCGCCTTGATCGGTAACGATCTGATCCGGGTGCGGACATTCGAAATTCAGCTTCTTCTCGGCGAGCATCTGCCTGTATTCCGGCTCGCGGAACAGGGGAGCGTGGTCAAGAATCTTTTCGGCCGACTGCGGCATTGGTATTCCTCTGTTTAATCTGGCCGCGCCATTCGGCAGCTCAGTACGTCAAGACGTTTCCGGTTTCCCGGGGTCACAAGCCCGCGGGGTTCGTGGTCTCTCTGGGGAGACTAGGCCAGGACAGGGCGTCTATTCGGCAGCTATCGCCCGCCCACTGGGCGGGCTTTCTTTCCAAGGGGCCTGGTAGAGATCCCAGACCGGATTGTTGATGGCAAGATCCACGTCACGCGCGAAAATGGCAAAGCCGTCATAGCCGTGATAAGGTCCCGAATAGTCCCAGGAGTGCATCTGACGGAACGGAATACCCATCTTCTGCACCGGGTATTTTTCCTTGATGCCAGAGCCCACGAGGTTGGGGCGAACTCCCTCGATGAACTTCTCCAACTCGTAGCCGGTAACGTCGTCATAGATCAGCGTGCCGTTCTTTACGTAATGACCGGTGCGCTGATAGTCATCGTTGTGGCCGAACTCGTAGCCGGTGCCGACGATCACCATGCCGAGGTCCTCGTAAGCTGTGATGACGTGGCGGGGGCGCAGGCCACCGACGTATAGCATGACGGTATTGCCTTCGAGACGCGGCCGGTACTTGGAGATGACGGCGTCAACAAGCGGTCTGTACTTGGCGATCACCTTCTCGGTTTTCTCCTCGATTTCCGGCCCGAAATGCTTGGCTATGTTGCGCAGAGAGGTCTCGATCTGGGACGGTCCGAAGAAATTGTACTCCATCCAGGCGACGCCATACTTTTCCTCCATATGCCGGCAGATGTAGTTCATCGAGCGGTAGCAGTGGATGAGATTGAGCTTGGCCTTTGGCGCGCGCTCAATCTCGGCCAGTGTTGCGTCGCCCGACCAGTTGCCGACCACGCGCAAGCCTATCTCCTCAAGCAAGATGCGCGAGGCCCAGGCGTCGCCGCCAATATTGTAGTCTCCGATGACGTTAACGTCGTAAGCACCGGCCTCGAACTCGACGTCCTTCTTGTCGAAGACCCAGTCGCGGATCGCGTCATTGGCGATGTGGTGGCCGAGTGATTGCGAGACGCCGCGGAACCCCTCGCAGCGCACCGGCACGATAGTCTTTTCGTACTCCTTGGCTTTCTTGCGAGAAACTGCCTCGGTGTCATCACCAATGAGACCGATCGGGCATTCGGATTGCACGGTGATGCCGTTGTTCAGCGGAAACAGCATCTCGATCTCGTCGATGATCTGTTCCAGTTTCTTGTCACCGCCGAAGACAATGTCTTTCTCCTGGAAATCGGAGGTGAACTGCATTGTCCCGAAAGTGTCGATGCCCGTTGTGCCCACATAGTAATTGCGTCGCTGTGACCAGGAATATTGGCCGCAACCGACGGGGCCGTGCGAGATATGGACCATATCCTTGACTGGGCCCCAGACCACGCCCTTTGAGCCGGCGTAGGCGCAGCCGCGGATTGTCATCACCCCGGGGATGGACTTGATGTTCGATTTGACGTCGCATTCGGAAAGGATCTCACTTTC
The DNA here is from genome assembly GCF_055811635.1 of Mesorhizobium sp. WSM4806. Taxonomy (NCBI): domain Bacteria; kingdom Pseudomonadati; phylum Pseudomonadota; class Alphaproteobacteria; order Hyphomicrobiales; family Phyllobacteriaceae; genus Mesorhizobium; species Mesorhizobium sp. WSM4806. Next base: position 20,264 of record NZ_JBVVQZ010000012.1, read on the forward strand.
CCCGCCAGCCTCATCCCCGCTCTTTGCGATGTTGAGGTGTTTTTTGCGGCGCTTCGCCGCCTTGTCGGGATATTGCGATAGCACCTCCTCGATAAGCTTCGCATGGAGAGCACCATCATTCTCGTATTCCAGGCTCATGGGACCCCTTTCAAGGTGTCTGATGACGCCTCACCGATGAAGCGCCGTTCTTTGCAAGGCGCCCCAACTCGAGAGGCGACCAATATCGGTCGTTACTGGGCGGCCGCCTTGGCCGCTTCCTTGGCCTGAAGCTCGGCAAGCATCTGCTCGTCGGTCTTCATGATGCCGAAGTCGAGCAGCATGTCCTCGAGCTCCTCCATGGTGATCGGCGTCGGGATGGTGCCCTGGCCAGAATTGGCATGGATCTTCTCGGCCAGCGCGCGATACTCTCCGGCCTGCTTGGAATCCGGCGCATACTGGATAACTGACATCTTCCTGAGCTCGGCGTGCTGGACGATGTTGTCGCGCGGCACGAAATGGATGAGCTTGGAGTTGAGCCTGGAAGCCAGGGCCTCAGCGAGGTCGAGCTCACGGTCGGTTTGACGTTCGTTGCAGATCAGGCCTCCGAGCCGCACGCCCCCCGAATGGGCATATTTCAGGATGCCCTTGGCGATGTTGTTGGCCGCATAGAGCGCCATCATCTCCCCGGACATAACGATGTAGATTTCCTGCGCCTTGCCCTCGCGAATCGGCATCGCGAAACCGCCGCAAACCACGTCGCCGAGCACATCATAGGAGACATAGTCGACATCGTCATAGGCGCCGTTCTCTTCGAGGAAGTTGATTGATGTGATGACGCCTCGGCCGGCGCAGCCAACACCCGGCTCCGGGCCGCCGGACTCCACGCACTTGATGCCTCTGTAGCCAATCTTGAGCACGTCCTGCAGCTCGAGATCTTCCACCGAACCTTCCTGTGCCGCCAGATGCAGGACAGTATCCTGAGCCTTCGAGTTCAGGATCAGGCGGGTGGAGTCGGCTTTGGGGTCGCAGCCGACGATGAGGATTCTCTGCCCGAGGTCGACCAGGGCGGCGAGCGTGTTTTGGGAGGTGGTGGACTTGCCGATGCCGCCCTTTCCGTAAAAGGCGATCTGACGCAGACCTGACATTATAGATTTCCTTCCTTCGTTCCATCCGTCGCGGCTGGCCGCAATATGAATGCCGATGGGCAGCTTTTGCAGCCTCACACCGAAAGGGTCTCAAGAGTCGTGCCAAGTAGACTTGCTGATAACGAACAGGGATTTTTTCGTTTGTGTCCCGCGAGTTAGCCTGAGCTTCAACAAGTGTTTGCTGCCAGACAAGTGATTGTCGGAACAAGCCCTGTAGCGGACCCGACAATGTCCGACACAAGGCGTCAGCTTCGAGACCGACACCGGAAGAACTCGGGCCCTTGAGCTAGAGCCGACCTTTGGCTGCATACGGGCAGCGCCAAAGCGACCGGCTTGCGCGCCTCCGCCGCGGGACATCAGACGTGCGTGCTCGGTAGCTGGTTGCGCATGGCTGGTTCGAGACTGGCCCCCGCGAAGTCGGCATGGAACATGCCTGATGCGATGACTGCCGACGATCACATCCTCGTCCGGCTCGGAGAACCGGCACTGATATTGCAAGCGGCGCTGTCACAACATGTCGGGCAGCGATGAACATTCCCTTCGTGCGACGCCGCCGGCAACGGCGTCCTGGCATGAATGCGGGTCAATGCAGCCAACCCATGTTGCAGTTGCACCCAAGCTGGCGAGCTTATTCATGACCGAATCCGCGACAGGCTTCATGGAGACTTTTCTGCACGGCCCAGAAAAGCCGGATCAACGGTCTCGTCCCGCATGGGGCGCGGTCATATCGCTTGCCCTGGGCACGTTCGGGCTGGTGGCGGCAGAGCTTTTGCCTGCCAGCGTGCTGACGCCCCTCGCGCATGATCTGCATGTCACAGAGGGTGCGGCTGGACAGACGATGACAGCGACGGCGATTGCTGCGGCGATCTCTGCGCCGACGATCGCCTTCATAACAAAGCGCCTGGACCGCAGGATCGTCCTGTGGGCGATGATGCTGCTTCAGATCCTGTCCAACGTTCTGGCTGAGCTCGCGTGGTCGCTGCCGGTTTTCCTAGCGGCACGCGTCGTGCTCGGCATTGCGCTTGGAGGCTTCTGGTCAATTTCGGCATCGCTGGCGATTCGGCTGGTTCCAAATCACCTCCTGCCGCGCGCCCTATCAATCATCCTCACCGGCGTTTCGGTCGCTATCGTTTGCGCGCCACCAATCGGCGCCTATGTAGGCGACATCTGGGGATGGCGAGCCACCTTTATGATCGCCGCAGCCGTCAATTCCGTTACATTGCTGGTGCAACTCGTAACCCTTCCGACGTTGCCGCCGGTTGAAATGGCTGGACTCCGCGGTCTGCTGAATGTGATCAAGAAGCCACCCATCAGGGTCGCGCTTTTGGTCGTACTGCTGGTCGCTTCTGGGCACTTCGCCAGCTTCACCTATGTCCGGGCCTACCTCGAGGAGATTCCCGCCCTCCGAATCGAGACGATCTCATTGCTGTTGCTCGTTTCCGGGGTATGCGGCTTCTTCGGCAATTTAGCCGGCGCATTCCTGGCGAAACACAGCCTCAAGGCAGTCGCGGCGCTGCCGCCCCTGCTCATGGCGATAGCCGCTGTCTCGTTGCTGATGCCTGGAGCATCGGCCTCCGCCTCGGCCATTGCGGTTGCTGTATGGAGCTTTGGCTTCGGTGCGGTGCCGGTGGGGGTACAGACTTGGATGGTGCTGCGCGCCGTTCCCGAGCAGGCCGAAAGCGCCGGTGTGCTGATGACCTCAACGTTCCAGATTGCCATCGCAGCCGGCGCGATCTTCGGCGGTTTGCTTGTGAACAGTGTCGGCGTCGCCAGTGTGTTTGCCTACAGCGCAGTTGCCACGTTCCTCGCAGCCCTCACGGTGTTCCTATTCGGCCCGAAAGCCGCAACCTACACCTCCTGACGGGAGAGACCTTCAGCTCAGCCCTCAATGCAATCGCACCAGCCGTGCGGCGCGATCCTGCCCACGACTATCTTGTCGGTTCAGGGCTTCGTCTCGCCTATCGGATAGGCCGCGTGGAGTTCGCTGCTACTGCCTCCGCTTGGGGCCCGACCAGTGCCGGGCGCCTCGCCTCGCCGGCTTCACCGTTCGCGGCTACAGGAAGTGCATCAGCGTTCGCCCGGGCGGAGTTGGTTACGCAGCCCGGGCGAGCGCGGGTCGCGCTTGGATGGCTGGCAGGTGCCGTTCTTGAGGCGTCGCCTCGTTCTGGTCTCGATTTAAAACCCCGCCATGAAAAACGCCGGGCCGGCCCGTAGTTCGACCGTTGCGCCCGCCACCCTTATCGCGCGCAACAGTCGCTGAGAGGCGGTTCCCGACAGCACGCCTGCACGATCCGAAACTCAAGTCGAACCCGCGATGAGCTGCGCGAGTGCCGAAGGCCCAGAAATTCGAGCAGGCCGTGACAGAAAAGCGCGCGCAGAATGCGCGTTGCCCCGCCGGATCCAACTTGCGGAGCGTCAACTCGCTCTCAGCTCGTGCGACTATCTCTCTTCGAGAGCGACTAACCAGTTTCATATCGAAAGACTTCCTCGAAAAGAAGGCAAGCGAATGCCATACGGCACATCGGTGGCCCATCCGCAGGCTCTACCAAGCCAACGACACGGCACGGTCAACCGACAGCGACGGCTTTGGCAAGCACTTGCGCGCATGGCGCCGCCTGATCTCAATGCGAGTTCGTCTTCAGCGGCGGAACGGGCGTATTCGCTAGGTTGACAGCCTCCTATCGTGGAGATCGACAGGGCTTCGCTCAATCCGAAGAAAGGACTTTGGCGATGCAATCAAACACACCGCGCACACTGCGCCAGGATACTCGGATTTCGTATCCTCAAAGCGGCGCGCGGGCCAATGGTTCCAAGGCGGCGATAGCCACCACCATGGCACCGAGCAGGCGCGATATTTTAGTTGTCGTATGTCGGCCCATCGGTCAGTCGCGTTCTTTGGCGGGCGTCACTGTCGATCCGAAAGTCGGGCCGACGTGATGCTCAGCGGACGTCGCGTCGCTCGATCTGCGATCCAACCCATCAGCGCTTCGATCGGTCCTCGCTGGAAGAAGCGCAGCCAAAGCACCGCGAAAGCGCTTACAACCACGATCAAGCCAAAGAGCGCGGACAGCGAGTGAGGTTCTCCAAGCATATATATTCCCTGAATATGCAGAAGATAGGCCGTCAAAGGCATCGAGCCGACCGCGATTATCGGCGAGACCAGCTTTCGCACGAACGGGAGCGCATCCATAGCAAGCGAGCAAGCCGCCACGATGATCATTGCGCAACCGGCGCTGCCAAAAATCCAAAACGTCGTCTCGCTATGAGGCGAGGCAATCCATAGCCAACTCGCTGTGAGATCGTCCAAGTCCCGCCACCACCAAAGTTCCTGCAAATCGGCCAACTCGGCGCTTACACCAGGCATTAAATGCAGCGCGAGCGAGGATCCCCCAAAGCCCAACACGGCCAGCGCGACGCCGGCTACACCAAGGCGCAAATGCATTGCGCGCGTGCGAAGGTCAAAGCGCGCAATGGCCATGCCTGCGATCAGCAAAGGAACCCAGGTCAAGGCGGGATAGGTGCCGCTGACCAGGAGGGTGAACAGCTCGGGGTCCGAGCTCCCGGAGCCAAACGTTTTGAGAAGGAGGAAACGCACCTGCGGGAGAACCAATGCTGCCACCGCCGCGATCAACCCGAGCCGCTGTGCGCTTAGCCGATATAGCGGCAGGACCAACAGGAAGCAGACTCCGTAGTATGCCAGAATGACGGAGACCGGCGCCTTGACATAGGTCAGGATTTCGCCAAGCGCGATCAGAATAAGGGCGCGAATTGCAACCTTGGCAATGGCATGTCTACCGGCTAGCGCCGATTTCGGCGGGTTGCGGCCGGTAATCAGGATGAGCGAAAAACCCGTTAATACGGCAAACAGGACGGACGAGCGCCCAAAGGGGAAGGCCATCATGTGACCGACCAGTCCTTCGCCCCTGCCGGGACCCACATGGACGGCATACATGCCGAAGACAGCCAAGCCGCGGGCAAGGTCGATGCCGACCAACCGAGCTGCAGCCCACCCATCTCGTGACCCGCTCTCGAAGATGCGGTGCGGCAGTGCCATGGTGGATTCCTTCGTTGGTTGTATCCATCGCGGGACCCGCGATAGGAGGGCCCGTCGGCTCCTGCCGTGGTCTCGCCCCGAGGGAGCAAAGCTCGTGCCAATCTGGCGGATCGAGCTACAGCCTGCGGCAAACACAGACTTGGGTCGCCGAGCCTGTTGGCGCGGACCTGACAAATCCGACACACAAGGTGTCGCGCAGCCGACGTTTTGGACGGATGGCCGGCCCGGGAGATCACTGAACCGGCTGCGAGAGGCGCAGCGACAGCGGATTATCCGACCAGCATGCCGCGCGGGCCCCAGTGATCGCGGCCAGCTTCAGCCCGGTGGTGAACCGGCATGCGCATAGCCACCGTGCCAGATCACCTTCAAGATCCGCCCAAACAGAATTGAAGGCCCAAACGATCGGGTTTCAGCGCCTCCTGGACCTGCAGAGCGGCGGACGAAGCGCTTGCGCCTCGGTGCGACCGGTGGCAAGCCCACCCGGCCGGAATTGAGGCCGTCGGCTCACGGGCGGGGGTCCACCTGAGTCGGAATGGACTCGCGCCGAGATGGAAGCGACGTGCTCGATAAGGGACGATCGCTAAGGTGGCCTGGCGGGGGCATGACGGCCCGAAAGAGGCCGCACGTATGCGGCGCCTTCGGCGCCGTGCAAGAGCTCAGCATTGGAAATCAGCGCAAGGCGAACTCTGGCCGCAGAACATTAGCCACAGCAGCCACTCTCATCTTCTTCGGCTCCTTGTCTTTTTAAGGTTTTCTCGCCGAGGCCGACAAGGCGCCTATTGAGACGGCTCGACAATGTTCGGGTGTCGCCGAAGACCATCTCCACATCCTCGCGCGAGACGACATCATTGCTATCCCGTGCCAGGCTCCGTTGAGCCAAACGGCGGACCATTTCCTTGATATAGGCCGCGCTGCTGTTCTCCGAGCGCGCGACGGCGTCCGCCACCGCTCCGTTTTCGAAGACGAGCGCACGACCATAAAGCGCGATCAGCCGCTCGCGGCAGCCGGCGTCGGGAAGCGGGATCTCAATTGCTTCGTCGACGCGGCCTGGGCGCGAGGCGAGCGCGTCCTCAATGTCCTCCGGCCGGTTCGTCGTCAGGAGGAAGAGGATATCTGCATTTGGTTCAAGACCATCCATTTCGTTCAACAGACGGTTGAGCAGACGTTCGGCTTTCGGGCTATATACGTTTTCTCGCGACCGACCCACCAAGTCGACGTCCTCGAGCACGACGATGCTCGGCTGAAGGGTGCGGGCCAACGCGATGTAGAACCCAATCGCCGCTGTCTGCTCAGCCGTAACCAGAACGGTAGTGCGTCCGGGCAGGTTGGCAGAAACATAACGGATGACGTGTGTCTTGCCTGTACCAGGGGGACCATAAAGCAGAATACCCTTTTGCGCGTGTTGGCCGAGGCGCTTCAACCCCTCTCGGTGTCGATCAAGGTCGAAGATGTTGGCATCAAGACGCGCCATAGTTGCTTCCGAAAGCACTACGTCGTTCCGGGGTACGGCAGGAAGGCGATGAACCCGCATCGCTCCCGGCATCCCGGAGTTGCGTGCATCGTATTCAAAAGAGAGAACCTTGTTGCGGTAGTATCGCGAGCTTTCGCCTGCCGCCTGGATTTTGCAAAGAAATCCACGCGAGAAGGCACAGGCCTGCTCGCCAGGCAGATAAGCGATTTCCACTTGAACTGTTCGGCCGCCCCAGCGGTCAAAAAACTGCGACATGAGGACCGCGACAGGCTCTTCGCCGATAAGGAATAACCACAGGCCATTGTGCAGTGACGCGTAGGGCACGTCTTCGCCGATATCGGTGTCCTGATATTGCAAGGGTGTCAGCGCAACGACGGTTCCACCCTCGCGAATGACCATGTCCGATAGCTTCATGGCATCGAACTCGTGCCGCTGGTGGACGCCGACGAGTTTGGGAGATAAGGGCGCAATCTGCTCTTCAATGACAGTTTGAACGTCCGGCAGCAAATGGGCAGCAAACTTTCGGCGCGAGCTAGCGAGACCTGTCAAATCATCGGTTTTGAAATGCCGATTGAGTGCCAGCCAGGCAAAGCGATCGATATCGGTCATAGCAGATCCTTTTTGCGAGTCGAGTTGAGCGGAAGAAAAATGCGCTTCTGCATCAAGGGTCGTTAGGGGCAGCCGAGGCTCTCCTCGAATTCGCGGACGTCCCACCGACAAGATCATTAAAGCAATTTGCGTGCCCGTCGGCGCTCCGTTGCGTTCTGCCGCTTCGCGCTAAACAGCGGCGCTTCTTGCCGACCGTTCGGTCGGCCTTGCGACAATTCTAGTTCCGTTTCCGACACAGAGGTTTCGATCGACGCGCCCGGCGAAGCCAGTTGGAACGCCAAGCATACCATTATCGGGGCCGAGCCGAATTCGATCCTCATCGATTGGGGATCATGGCGATCGCCGTAGAGCGGCCGCATGAATTGCTGCCACAGGCGTGCGTTCGCGTCAGTCCTGCCTCTGCGAACACCGCTAGGGCGCACACTGTGCCACCTCGCTGCGGTGGGGCCCATGGCTGCGCCCTGGCATGGCTTGCGCTGTGTGGTCCGTCGTTTGCCGCGGCGAAAGCGTAAATATCCGCGCTACAACACGCGACGGCTATGGCGCGCATCCGGCCTGGCGAAAGACGTCGTCCGAAAGGGAAACGTTGGTGCAGAAGCAGCTTCATTGGAAATGGCATGCCTCTTGCTGCTCGTGCTCAGAGCCCTTTGAACACGATGAAAGCGGATACCGAACCATGGCTGGCACGCGAAGCTCTAAACGATCGACAAAGGCGGCGGTGGTTGTCCTCGCTGAGCACTTGGCATCGCCCGGTTTGGAGATCCGAACATCTGGAGCCGGGCCCTTTCCCATACACCCGAACGGGAAAGGATCGGGAGCCGCGTGGGCATTGTCTCGCGCCCGGCAGCACCCCAGCGCGGTATGCGCCAGCCTCAGTAAAATTCAGTGCGCCAGTTTCTTCAAAAGGAGCAAGTTGATGACCGGTCAAAAGAAGGTCCCATTCGTCACATTTCTCACGCGTGTTCGCGATGATTCAATCCAGGGGCCAAATCCATACCGCTGGGAAGAAAAAACATCCGACGACTACTTTGCCGGCAAGCGCGTCGTCCTGTTCTCCCTGCCTGGCGCTTTCACCCCGACCTGCTCGACCTACCAACTGCCCAATTTCGAAGATCTCTACGAGGATTTCAAGAAAGAAGGAGTTGACGCGATCTACTGCCTCTCGGTCAACGATGCCTTTGTCATGAATGCATGGGGAAAGTCCTTGGGGCTGCAGAAGATCGAGCTGATCCCGGACGGGTCTGGCGAGTTCACGCGCAAAATGGGCATGCTGGTTGCCAAGGACAATCTGGGCTTCGGTATGCGCTCGTGGCGCTACGCGGCTCTGCTCAATAATGGCGTGGTGGAGCAGTGGTTTGAGGAGGAAGGTTTCTCCCACAACTGCGAGACCGACCCCTATGGCGTCTCATCCCCGCAGAACGTCCTTCAATCATTGAAGAACGCTGCGTGACCTGTGCACATCGACCATGCGCAACTGCGTTTTGGACGACACTGTGCGCAAAGCGCAAAGCTCTGGAGCGCGCGTCCCGTGAGGTCGTTCAAACGTGACGCGGCTTAGAAGCGTCGACCTGTGAGAGATCCAATTAGCCACGGCCAAGAGCTTCTTTGACAGGATACCGAACTGACCATGAAATCGTCCTTCAGCCTACTTCAGAAACAGTCTCTTGCGGCATCGCCTCAACTTATCGAGTCGATTCGCCTGCTGCAACTGACGCATGCCGAACTGCATCAGTTCGTGGACCAGGAGCTCGAGAAAAACCCGCTTCTGGAGCATGCGCCAAACGAAGAAGGGCTGTCTGGCGAGGTTGAAGGACCGACCTGGGCAGGGTCGCCGGACCTGCCCAGGCAAGGGAAATCCCAGCCCAACACGACGAACACCACGCCGGGCGAGCGTCCTGCATATGAGGAGTTTGTCGCCTTAGCCGAAACGTTGCACGACCATGTCGCTCGTCAGATCTCCCTCACTGCCTTCACACCGCACGAACGGCTGATTGCTCATCAGCTTGCCGGTCATCTGGATGACACTGGCTATCTTCGGGTAAGTCCTTCCGACCTGGCTGAGACCCTAAACGTCGGGCTGGCCCATGTGGAACGGGTGCTGGGCGTCTTGCAGCACCTCGATCCACCGGGAATTTTCGCACGATCGCTCAGCGAATGTCTCGAGATACAGTTGCGCGAGCGAAACCGGTTCGACCCGGCGATGGCGGTTTTGGTTGCCAACCTTGAGATGCTTGCGCGACGCGATTTTCAGACATTGAAGCAGCGTTGCGGCGTCGATGAAGAAGATCTTCTCGACATGCTGCAGGAAATCCGTGCGCTTGACCCCAAGCCTGGAAACACTTTCCAGTCGGGAACGCCGGAATGCGTTATACCGGACGTATGGGTCCTGCGCTCGCCAGGAGGTGGATGGCAGATCGAACTTGATCCGAACACGCTGCCCAAGGTGCTGATCAACCAAAGCTATGTCACGGAGGTTTCCTGCCGAGCCGCCAAAAAATCGAAAGACATGACGTTTCTCAATGAATGCTTGCAAAACGCGAACTGGTTGATCCGCAGCCTCGATCAGCGCGCCAAGACGATCCTTAAGGTTGCCACCGAAATCGTGCGCCAGCAGGATGCCTTTCTGGAATATGGCGTCGCCCACCTACGGCCCCTCAATCTCAGGACGGTCGCTGACGCGATCAACATGCATGAGTCGACTGTAAGCCGGGTGACCTCGAACAAGTACATGGTTACCCCACGCGGCGTGTTCGAACTCAAGTATTTCTTCACTGTCGCGATCGCCTCCTGTGAAGGCGGTGACGCGCACTCCGCCGAAGCTGTCCGCCATCAGATCAAAGCGATGGTCGCCGAAGAATCGCTTGACAACATGCTTTCTGACGATGACATCGCTGACCGGCTCAAGGAATGCGGCATAGATCTCGCTCGCCGCACGGTCACCAAGTATCGCGAGGCGATGAATATTCCCTCCTCCATACAGCGCCGCCGGGAAAAGCGCTTGTGGCGCGACGGCGATCAAGGCCTCAAGGCCTCGTGACCAAAAGCGGCCTCTAAATCAAATGTGACGCCTTCTTCACATTCGCCCTCCTCCGGGCCGAAGCAATTGTCGAAATCGCTACATTCCCGGCAATTGGGCGCAGTACATAGCGAAAACCCTTCGGCCTCACAGAGTCTGCGGTAAAAGTACTTCTTCCATTTCATGTTTCGGGTATTGCCGGCCGCAAGCATCGGAAAATGCGTGGCAAGCAGGCGGTTGAGCTCGGCCCGATTGAGAAGACCTATATCCTGCCAAAGATGGTCATCGCGCATGGCACGCCGGGCGACGATCTTAGCGAAGCGCGCGCTCGCCGGGTCGCTCGGCCGGGCATGCGCCAGCAGCAGGCCGCGCAGAAGTTCTTCCTCCATGCCCGGCTCAGGATCGCTGACGTCTTCCAAGGCTAAGGCCGCCATAGCGGTTGCGGACAAACCCCGGGGCAGGACCTCGCGCAGCTCGGCAAGGGAAAGCCCTGTTGACTCCGTCGCTGTCGCTTCGCCAGCCTCGACCTCCTTGAGCGCACACGAGAGAACGCAGGCGAGGACATGCTCGTCAAACCCCCTCTCCGGCTCGACGGTGGGGCATTGGCCGGCGCCGACACATGCGTCTTTATGGACGGACATTCCCGTTCTCCTGGTTGTTTCGTGATCCAGCGGCCCTGCCGCGAGCACATGGGTCAGATTTCGGGCACGCGCCGGCGAGGGCTCAACGCAACGCAGTGGCCGGCCGGCCGACTGCCATGACTACGCCTTGAGCTCGCCTTCGAAGTCACCGCGCTACCGTCGCAAGCGCGATGACTTCACTCTGGGTTAGACTCGGTGAAGGGACCGCGCTCGAGCAGACCCCTTCAGCAGCGGCATTACCCCGTGCAAGCAAAGCCCTCGGCAGGTGAGATATTCGGGCAGCCCGTCAGGAGCCGTCCAGGGTGACGAAAGCGCTACTCATCAGAGGCATCTAGAGGGTCCGGTCATGAGCGGCCGGTGGACGTTCGTTATGCCATCTGAACGGCCAAGAAGCCGCGAGAAGTACAACCCGTTGCGAACTCAACCCGCGCATGACCCAGCGCGTTGTTGATGGCGGGAATGGTCTGGTCTCACCACAATTCGGTCTTGCAGCATTGTCCCTGGTCGAAATCTCCCAACTGGGTCTGTAACACGATCTGCCCCGGTTCAGGATCGATGAGCGGCTCTGCTAAGCCCCAGCAAATCGATGCAGACCGGCGTCCTCGGTGCGCTCATGGTTTCAGAGCAGAGCTCTGTCGCGGTCACGCCGTCGCGGGGTCCCTTCCGGCCATCTTTACCTTGCAGGTTGTCCCGGTGGCGTTGGAAAGTTGTCATAGTCCGCAGTCCCACTGATGCGGTTCCGAAGCTGGGAAGGCATTGTCGCGAGAAGCAATGCGACGCTTCCCGAGCGCGTAGACCGGATCGTCCGGATACGGTGCTCCGATCGGCTGTCGCGGGCCGAACCGTTCTGCCTCCAGCACCGACGATGGGATCTGCTCCTCGAGCCAGTCATAGACAACGGTCCGTTCGGCAATCCGCCACTCCCCTTCCCGCTTTTGAAACAGATCGCAGTAGCGCCCGCATAGAAACATCTGACGCACTTCTCCGTCTTTGTCCGGTCCGCGTTGCAGCGCGGTGAAATAGCTCTCGACCGTGGCCTCCGCCGCGTTGATGAATTCGATCAGGATGTTCGTGATCTGATGGATGTTGCGCGGTCCGGTCTTGAAGACATCCAGCGCATACCGAATGAAGCCCTCGGCCGAGTCGCGATACGCCCCGTGGCTGTCATGCGCGTCGGGCCAATACGCGCTGCGCAGCACCGCCTCATCGGCGCGGTCTGTCCCGCGGCAATACCGGTAGAGGCAGTCGCGGATCGCCTCGCGGTCGAGCAGTTCGACAATTTTTGCTTGGCCCGTCTGGTCTGTCGCAAATTCGGCGGTTCTGACGTGTTCCGGGACCTCTGTCTTCGGTTTGAGGGTGGCCTCCGAAACGATTCGCGCAGCGGGTGGATCGTCGATTTCCAGCGCAAGTTCGGGGCAGGATCGCACCCCATCCGACGCAAGCACTTGCTCCCCGTCCGCAACCTCGATGTCACCGGGGAGGATGTAACCCGCCTCATCCAGCTTGAAGACTGCCGGCGCTCGCGCCGCGCATTGCGCATGACCCTGACATCTGGCTTGGTGAACGATGATGCGCAAGGCGACCTCCAACGTCTGTGCCCCGGCTTCAGGCCGGGCTAGGTTTAGCCCCACTCCAGGATCAGATTTTCAATCCCGAACAGTTGGCCGCCATGGGTGATGGGTGCTGTTCCCTCCTTGATCCGAAAGGGCGGCAGGCGCGCCAGCCACTCCTCCAGGCCAATGACAATTTCCCGCCGGGCGAGATGTGAGCCAAGGCAACGGTGGGGACCATAGCCAAAGGAGGCGTGGCGGATGCCTTCTCGGGTCAGGTCGACCGTGTTGGGAGATTCGAATTCCGCCGGGTCACGATTTGCAATCATGGTGGCGCAGGAAACAAAGTCCCCCTTGCGGATCGGCGCGCCTTCGAAGTCGATATCTTTCCGTGCCACGCGGATCAAATGGACGGTCGGAAAGGCGCGCAGCAGTTCTTCGGCTGCGCGCACTATCCGGTCCGGTTCTTTTCGGAGCAATTCCTGATCTTCCAGGTTTCGCGCGAGGTAGGCCAAGTCAAAGCCTATGGCTGTAGCGACCGTGTCGAGCCCGGCCACCAAAACGAGCACGCCAATGCCACGGACCTCCTGGTCTGTCAGCCCGCGGCCCTCGACCTGCGCCTGCACAATGAAGCTCATGAAATCGTCGACGGGCTTTTTGCGGCGCATCGCCGCCAGCTCGTCTATGAACGCTACAATCGTCCGAGCCGCCGCCGGCCGTCTGACATCATCGCCATGGAGCAGATCTTTCGCCCAGGCAACAAACGTCTCAAGACGGTGCTCCGGCAGTCCGATGAAGCGAAGGAAGATGCTGACCGCGAAAGGAAAGGCGAAATCCTTCATGACATCGCAGCTTGTTCCCGACGAGGCGATCCTCGTGATAAGCGCTATCGCTCGCTCGCGGATGGCGGGCTCCAGTTCCGTTACACGCTTCGGCGAAAACAGCGGATTGAGCAGTGAGCGAAAGACCCCATGGGAAGGTGGATCGAGTTCGAGCGGGATCGTCGGCCAGTCTTCGCCCAGCGCGGATGCGAAGACGTTGCGATGACTGGAAAAGTTTTCGGTCTCCTGCAGCACCCGGCGCTGATCTGCGGCGCGAGTGATGACCCAAGCACCCTGCCCCGTACGCGTGTTCCAGGGCGAATAAAAGATTCGCGGTCCGGCATGCACGCAAGCGACTGCTGCGTGCGGGTCGCCGTTGGGCGCCGGAGCCATGCCTGGCGACGAAAAGAGGCTGAAGTCGCCCACCATTTCCGGCGGGACATGATCTGGAACCGGGTTGGTCGCCATTTGGTTCTCCTGCGTTCAGGCGTTTACGCGCTCGGCTGAGATCGCAAGGCTGTTCGTCACCGCTGGGCTCCGCGACGCACCGCCGACACGCCTCCGATGACAAAATCGAGCAAGTTGCGTGCCGAGTAAGCGCACCATTGGCGCTGCTCATATCTCCGTTGTAGCGGCCCTTCTGAGGCTAACCTTGGTACGAATTTCGACATTCATGACTGTTCCAGACACGACAAGGTTTGCGGAAAAGAATGCTAACGACGAGCCGAGTGAAGAGGCTAAGTATCGAACGAGGTCACCTGCGAGAGAGGGTGTAGCTCGGCGGTAGCGAAGCCGCTCGCGAGCGCGCCCTCTACAAGCGCTGTAGCGAGCGAGCGGCTTTGCGGTCGTCATCGATACTTCGTCGGTAAGGTCGGGTTGCTGACCCAACCAATTCGAAGGACGATCGATGACCGACGACATGGTGAACCTGCGCGCTCGTGGAGAAGGCTCCGGATCCCGATCTCTTGCGCGAGATGATTTGTATGCGGTCGAGCGCCTGAGCGAGCCGGAGATCGGGGCCGCGATCAGCCGCGCCTATGGCAAGAACAAGGTCCACGTCCGCCGGCGCCGAGGCCATCAGGGCGCCCGCAAAATAGCTCACTGCCGAGATCGGCAGCCCCACATACTTCTGTGTCAGGATCACATCGGCCTGGCGATGGCGATCGCCGTGTCGGGCATCTGCTGGTAGCCGGAGAAATCCTCGACCGCACTGGTCGCATCGGCAACCTGGCCGTTGACTGCTGTGTTGCTGCTCTTGGCAAGAATCTAGCCGCGCTGAGCCGATAGCGCGAACAGGATGCGCTAAGCGTTCTTTGATAATGCGGGCTGCTTTGGGGCGTGTTCAGCTTTGCATCCGTCTCGGACGCTAGCTTTTCGAGCTTGGCATGAGACGCCGAGGGCTCTTGCCGGCGAAGGATCATTCGAGATGCCTTTGTGGAGGCCGTCCTCTGGAAACTTGACGGAGGGACCAATCGACTTCACTTCGAGCAATTCCTCCCGCCCGCTGCCGTACATCTGGGATGTTGGACAATTGACCGACAACACACCCGTCTGGGCAGCTGACGCATTTGCCTGCATTGAGCAGCTTTACCGCGGAGTTCCGGTTGCGGCTCATCGCAACGGGATCAATGATGGCGATCCTCGCCAAGCGCGATGGCCCTCGGGAATGGCGTCTCCGATCGAGGTGATCCTCGGCGGGCCGCAAAAAGGCAGCTGTCCCCTCGTTGGCCTCGGCAGGCAAAGCGGTGGTCGGCAAAATCCAGAGTAGCGGCGCATGCCGAGCGAAACGGGAATCGATATGCATCGGCCTCACCTCAAGCGGCGGTTGAACGGGGAATGCGCGGCAGGTTCTCGGCCAGTAGCCGCCAGTCGTGGCGCTCGGGTTCGCCTTCCTTGCGCGTCCCGAAGAACTGGATGATCATCTTGCCGTTGGCGCCATAGGCTTCGAGTGACGTGACGTGACCGTCCCTGGTCGGCTTGCGCACGGCCCAAACCTCACGGATGTGGTGGGCCCTGAGATGCAGGTGGAAAGTCTCGTCGAGCACATTGATGCAAGGCCCGATCTGCTTGACCGACTTGATAGGACCGGAATGAATCTGGATGCAGCCACGATTGCCGACGAAGCACATGATCGGCATCTCGTCCTCGGCCGCACGATGGAACATGGCGCCAACGGCAGCATTGTCAAGCAGCCAGGCGTAATCCTGGCCGACCATGCGCACCGCCTGGCGGCGGCTGAGGTTCAGGGCCTTGAGCATGCCGAAGAACTGGTGCACGTCGGTCAGCCGGCTCCAGTGCTCCCGCAGGTCGTCGACTGTAGCGGCTTGGTCCGGAATCTTTGCGACATTTTCGGCTGACCTCCCCTTAACCCACACGATCGGCTCCTGGTTCGGGGATTGGAGCTCGTCTGTCAGTTTTTGATACGCATAGAGGTTGGAGGACGACCTCAGATGCACCTTGTGCACTGCCTCGCCTGCGGCGTCGAAGAATTGCAGGCTGCGGTGGATCTCCCCGCCATCGCGTGTCTCGACGGCAAAGCCGTGCGCCCACACGTTCGGGAAGACGCGCAAATCAATGTCCTTGCCGAGCACCATGGCGTGATGCTTTCCGGTGAACACCTTATCGTACATGCCTATCTTCTCATGCACGGCACTGGCATTGCGGGTCAGCGCCATCACCTCGCCGACCGCCTCGAGACCGGTCAGTATATCATTAACGCGTGGCTGGATGCGCACTGTGCCAAAACCGCAATGTGCCGCGAAAAGCTCCGCTTCCGAAATGCCCAATTGGGCGGCGAGATCGCGGTCGCGGATTGTTGGGCTGTCTTCGCGTGCCCGCCGGATTCTCTCCGGCGAAGGTTGCTCGCGCTGGTGCATGTCTTGCCCCCTGGTTGCGCATCCTGTCGGTTGGGCGTCTTCGCCCCGCCAAAAAAGAGCTCAAAAGTCGTGCCAATTGCTCGAAGCGCTCGGAAACCGACTTACATGCCAGTTCACAGGGAACTTGAGCTCATCCCCCTGTGGCGGTCTCGACAAATCCGACAATACCTGTCGATTGTCCGACACCTTCGCGGTAACAGCCGAACCAGAATCGTGGCCGCGTTGGCGATGTCGCACTGTCCGGAAACGGTTTTTCCCATTGGCACGGTCCATGCACGATGATGCCCAAACCGTCACGCACTGAGGAGAAACGAGCGATGATTACGCTCACCGACAAGGCCGTTGCCGCCGTTAAAACCGCTCTTTCCGCCGCTAGTGAGCCGGCAGAAGGCTTTCGTATCAAGGTCGAGGCCGGCGGCTGCTCCGGCTTCAAATACTCGATGGGCCTGGAGAGCGTCCCGCACGAGGGCGACGCGATCATCGAGACGGATGGGATCAAGGTGTTCGTAGACGCCGGCACCCAGCCGCATGTAGCCGGCATGGCCGTCGACTTCGTCACGGGTCTCGAAACCTCCGGCTTTGTCTTCGACAATCCGAATGCGAGCGGGAAGTGCTCCTGCGGCAAGTCCTGTAGTTGATTGCCGAAGAGGGAGAGAGGGCGCCTGAGGTGAGCTTGTCGGTGCGATGGCGGCCCAATCTGCGCCAATCTAGGAGGGCACCTGCACCGCTTCTGGATCGTCTCCGCCAGCAACGGCATGCGCAAGGCTCGATGCGACCGGGTTGCGCCTCACGTCATTCGATCCATTGAGGACCATAGCCCATGAAAGTTGTCTATCTCGACAACAACGCAACGACACGGGTCGATCCCGCGGTCGTTGAAGCGATGTTGCCGTTGCTTACGGATCAATTCGGCAACCCTTCGTCGGCGCACGGTTTTGGCGCCCTTGCCGGCGCCGCGTTGAGCAACGCGCGGCGTCAGTTGCAGGCGCTGATCGGCGCGGAGTTCGACGATGAGATCACCTTCACCTCGGGTGGAACGGAAAGCGACAATGCGGCCATTCTTTCGGCGCTCGAGGTGATGCCTGACCGAACAGAGATCGTGACTTCCGCTGTCGAACATCCGGCTGTGCTGACCCTCTGCGCTCATCTTGAGGAGACGCGCCGCGCTAAGGTGCACAGGATCCCGGTGGACCGCCATGGCCGGCTGAACGTCGACGCTTACCGGGCCGTCCTCAACCCGAACGTGGCAATCGTCTCGATCATGTGGGCCAATAACGAGACTGGTACGATCTTCCCCGTCGCCAAGCTCGCCGAATTGGCCAAGGAAGTCGGCGCCCTTTTCCACACTGATGCCGTGCAGGCAGTCGGCAAGCTCCCGATGGACCTGAAATCAACCGCCATCGACATGCTGTCGCTCTCCAGCCATAAATTTCATGGACCAAAAGGGGCCGGCGCACTTTTCGTCAAGCGCGGCGTCCCGTTCCAGTCCCTGATCAAGGGGGGTCACCAAGAGAGCAACCGGCGCGCGGGCACCGAAAACACGCCCGGCATAGTCGGGCTCGGCATGGCCGCCGAACTCGCCTTGAAATTCATGGATGATGAGACCACGCGGATAAAGTGGCTCCGCGACCGGCTGGAGAACGGGCTTGTCCAGCGTGTCCCAAACACCTTCGTCAACGGCGATCCCCTGGAGCGCTTGCCGAACACCGCAAACATGGCCTTTGAAGGTATTGAAGGCCATGGAATCCTGCATCTCCTCGACCGCGAGGGTATCGTCTGTTCCTCCGGGTCCGCCTGCACATCGGGCTGTGCGGAGCCAAGCCACGTGCTGAGGGCGATGAAAATGCCACATGGGGCGGTCCGCTTCTCTTTCGCGCGTGACAACGAACAAGAAGAGGTGGACCGAGTGCTAGAGGTCTTGCCTTCAATTGTGGAGAAGCTGCGCGACGCCCACAGTTCCGGGTCGAATATACGGAGCGCCGAAGGCCTTCAATGCGTACCGGGTCTCAGCGGCAGATGAACCGGCGTCCATTCATGAGCAGTCGGGTCTTTCTCAAGGATATTACCCTGCACGAGGGCGAGCAGGCACCCGGCGTTGCCTTGACGGTGTCGGAAAGCTTGCGATCGAGATCGACGCAATTGCGCCGTGGTCGCACGGAGTGTCCCGGTGCGGCTCACGGCATGGTGCCGGATGACCTCACGGGATCTCCATGCATCGGTCGAGAGCGGCGTCCGCGCCCTCAATCTGTCGTTGCCTGCATCGGATATCCAGCTTGCCACCAAGCTCGGGCTAGTCCGGGAACGAGCGCTAAAGCTCATCGAGCATATGGTCGGGCGCGCGGCCGCCAGCGGCTTTTTCCTCGCCCTGGGCTCTGAGGATGCTCGCATACCAGCCCAGGACTACCTCGCCCGCCTACTTAAAACGGCGGCGCGCGCCGGCGCAAGCCGCGTCAGCCTGGTCGATAGTGTCAGCGCCCTCGATCCCCTTTCGACCTTCGAGCTTGTCACCCCGCTCGCAGCGAAGTCTCCCGTCGACCTCGAATTCCATGCGCATAACGATCTCGGCCTCGCTAACGCCAACACGGTGGCCGCGATCCGCGCCGGCGCGCGCCATGCCTCGGTCGTCCTTGGAGTCGGCGAGCGCGCGGGCAATGCCGCACGCGAAGAGGTGGCCGCCGCGATGGCTGTCCTTCAGGAGGCAGATACCGAAGTCGGCCTCACCACATTGCCTCCCTTGCGGCCGGGAGACCTCGGGCGGGGCCGAGCGCCAGGTCGAGGGCCAATCCGGAGACAGTCAAGCCCATCCTGCTCGGGCCATGCGGGCCCTTGCGTCAGCCCACCTCGCTCGCTTCCAAGCGGGGCCGGCTGCCTCCATGGAGATCGACCAGTTGTACCGCGCGCCACGTCCGGCCTCGGCACCGGAGGCAGTTATGACGACGAGGCGATTGCCGCTGGCTCATCGCATTCGTTCATCAGCCCGCGGCTTTCGGGGCTGCATGTCGAATGTGCGACCAACGCACCAGAACCACCGTTTCCGACAAAGGGAGAACGCAATGAGTTGTTCCGCTGACAGCAGTCCCATCGACGTCACCAACATCCTCACGCGACTGAAAGGCCTGTCGTGCGCGGAGGAGTTCTTCGCTGCCCTTGGCGTCTCGTTTGATCCGAAGGTGCTCAATGTCTCACGGCTGCATATCCTCAAGCGTGTGGGCCAATACCTTGCCGAGGAAGATTTCTCCGGTCTGCCCGACCAGGTGATCGCCGCGCGCATGCGCGCCATGCTGGAACGCGCCTACGAGGAGTTCGCGCTTTCCTCGCCGCTCACGCACCGAGTTTTCAAGGTGCTCAAAGACCACAATCCGAACAAACCTCACACGCCAGGCCGCACATTCGTTCCATTCGACTCCGTCCTGAAGCGGTTCGGCCAATAAGCGCTACACAGTTGCGACGCGACAATGTCGACAAGCCGACAATTCGGGCACCGAAACCGGGGGGCCTCAGAAAAGGTCAATGCAATTTACAAGGAACAGACGTTCGCAAATCACTTGGCACGAATGATGCAAACAAGAACTCGCACCGCCAGCCCGCATCGGGATAACAGCGTAGAGAACGCCAATGCATATCGTCGTCAGCATCAAGCAGGTGCCGGACTCAGCACAGATACGAGTCCATCCGGTGACGAACACCATTATGCGCCAGGGTGTGCCGACCATCATCAACCCTTACGACTTGTTCGCCCTCGAAGAAGCACTCAGGCTGCGCGACGCTTATGGCGGGGAGGTCACCGTGCTCACTATGGGTCCACCTATGGCCGAGGACTCCCTGCGCAAGGCGCTCGGCTACGGCGCCGATCGCGCGGTGCTTTTGACCGACCGCTATTTTGCCGGTTCTGACACACTGGCCACCTCCTTTGCTCTTTCCCAGGCAATCGCGAAGATCGGCGAGACGTTCGGCACACCGGACGTGGTCTTCACGGGCAAACAGACGATAGACGGGGACACCGCCCAAGTCGGGCCCGGCATCGCCAAGCGTCTCGATCTCCTTCAACTCACTTATGTCGCGAAAATCGCCTCCATTGATCTTGCTGCAGGCGAGATCACGGTCGAGCGCCGTTGCGAGGGCGGCACCCAGAAGCTGAAGAGCAGGCTGCCTTGCCTCATCACCATGCTGGAAGGCACAAACGAGATGCGCCGGGGCTCGATCGAAGACGCGCTATGCGCCGCGCGCAGCCAGATTGTGAAATGGAGTGCGGCCGAGGCCGGTATTGAAGATCTCACCAAATGCGGCTTGCGTGGCTCGCCGACAGTCGTCAAACGCGTTTTTGCCCCTAGCGCCCGTTCGGAAAAGGCGGAGCAAATTGAGACCGCCGAAAAGACGCTGCGCGATGTCGCCGACGAACTGATTGGTGCAATCTTCACCCGCCAGCCGGCGCTGGAACCGGAACTCGCCTTCGAGGGCGCGTGACGGCAAGGAGCAGACCATATGTCGAGCACGAACTCAGACACCCCTCGCCAGCCCCCCGGCCGTGCCGGGATGAAGAAAGAGCTTCCTGAGCGTTTCAGGGACTATAGGCACGTCTGGGTTTTCATCGAGCTCGAACGCGGCCAGGTCCACCCCGTATCCTTCGAGCTGCTTGGCGAGGGCCGCAAGCTGGCGGACAAACTTGGCGTCCAGCTCGCGGGCGCTGTGCTCGGACCCCCGGGAGAAGCCACCCAGAACGCAGTCGCCGAGGCCTTCGCCTATGGCGCCGACCTCGTCTACTTCGTCGAGGCGCCGGTGCTCGCCGACTATCGTAATGAGCCTTTCACCAAGGCGATGACCGATCTGGTTGCTACTTACAAACCCGAGATCCTGCTTCTCGGTGCAACCACGCTCGGCAGGGATCTCGCCGGTTCTGTCGCAACAACCTTGCTGACAGGGCTAACGGCCGACTGCACCGGACTTGACGTGGATGCTGACGGTTCGCTCGCCGCGACTCGCCCGACTTTCGGCGGTTCCTTGCTATGCACGATCTACACGCTCAATTACAGGCCGCAGATGGCGACGGTGCGACCGAGGGTCATGCCCATGCCGCAGCGGGCCGACAGAGCGATCGGGCGTGTCATCTCGCACAAACTGTCGCTGGCCGAGGATGATATCGTCACCAAGGTGCTAGGATTCCTTCCGGACAGCCAGTCGGGCATTGCCAATCTCGCCTATGCGGATGTGGTGGTTGCGGGAGGGCTTGGTCTCGGCGGAGCGGAGAACCTGCAGCTTGTGAAGAGTCTCGCGCGAGTGATAGGCGCCGAATTCGGCTGTTCGCGACCGCTGGTCCAAAAGGGCTGGATGTCGGCCGATCGGCAGATCGGCCAAACAGGCAAGACAATCCGGCCGAAGCTTTACATAGCGGCCGGTATTTCCGGCGCCATCCAGCACCGCGTTGGAGTTGAGGGAGCCGATCTCATCGTGGCCATCAACACCGACCCGAACGCGCCGATTTTCGATTTCGCTCACCTCGGGATCGTCACCGATGCGGTCCGTTTCCTGCCCGCGCTGACCGAGGCCTTCACCCGGCGGCTATCACCGCACAGTCGCGACAAGCTTGCGAGCTAAGGGAGATGGAAATGATCAACGAAGAGTTCGACGCCATTGTCATCGGGGCCGGCATGTCCGGGAACGCAGCTGCTTACACCATGGCAAGCGACGGCTTGAAGGTACTCCAGTTGGAGCGAGGTGAATATCCGGGCTCCAAGAACGTCCAAGGCGCCATCATGTACGCGAACATGCTGGAGAAGATCGTCCCGGATTTCCGGGATGATGCACCGCTCGAGCGGCATCTGGTTGAACAGCGGCTCTGGGTGATGGACGACACCTCCCACACCGGGATTCATTATCGGTCGGACGACTTCAACGAGGTGAAGCCCAACCGCTATACGATCATTCGTGCCCAGTTCGATAAATGGTTTTCGCGCAGGGTGCGCGAGGCCGGCGCGACGGTTCTGTGCGAGACGACGGTGACGGAACTCGTCCGTGACGCCAAGGGCAAGGTGATCGGCGTCCGCACGGATCGGGCCGGCGGAGCGATTTACGCGAACGTAGTTGTTCTTGCAGAAGGTGTCTGCGGGCTGCTTGGCACGCGGGGCGGTCTTCGCAAGAGGCTGAAGCCGGAAGCGGTGGCGCTCGCAGTAAAGGAGATGCATTTCCTGCCCGAAGAGGTCATTGAGCAGCGGTTCGGGGTCAAAGGGAGTGAAGGCTGCGTGATCGAGGCAGTCGGCACGATATCCCACGGCATGGCCGGGCTCGGGTTCCTCTACACCAACAAGGAATCGATCTCACTGGGCATCGGCTGCCTCGTCTCGGATTTCGCCGCGAAGATGGAGAGCCCTTACGCCCTTCTCGACGCGCTAAAAAACCATCCTTCGATCCGGCCGCTGATCGCCGGTTCGGAGGTGAAAGAATACGCGGCGCATCTCATTCCCGAAGGTGGCTACAAGGCTATTCCGCAGCTCTTTGGCGACGGTTGGGTCGTTGTCGGCGATGCCGCGCAATTAAACAACGCCGTTCACCGCGAGGGTTCGAACCTCGCCATGACCTCGGGTCGCATTGCGGCTGAGGCTATCATCCAGGTGAAGAGACGCAACGATCCAATGACCAAACGGAACCTCGCCCTTTACCAGACGATGCTGGATAAATCATTCGTCGTCAAAGACCTGCGGAAATACAAAGACATGCCAGCTTTACTCCACACTAACGCCTGCAATTTCTTCACGACCTACCCGCGGTTGATGTCGCAAGCCGCGCAAAACTTCATGCGTGTCGACGGCACGCCAAAGATCGAAAAGGAAAAGGCGACCACGGCAGCCTTCATCAAGGCGCGCTCGCGGTTGGGGCTGGTCAGCGACGCGATCCGCCTGGCATTGGCGTGGCGATGAGGCACTGACGACATGACGAACCCAGGAACAGAATTACGTGTCGAAGACAAGCTTTACCAGAACCGCTATCTGGTGGACTCCGGCCGTCCGCATATAAAGGTGCGACCGCACAAGCAACCAAGCGCGAATCTGCTCGCGCTGACACGCGTCTGTCCAGCGAAATGCTATGAGTTGAACGACAAAGGTCAAGTTGAAATCACCGCCGATGGCTGCATGGAGTGCGGCACCTGCCGCGTTTTGTGCGAGGCCAGCGGCGAGATCGAATGGAATTATCCCCGTGGTGGCTTCGGCGTCCTCTTCAAGTTCGGATGATCGGCTTTGGCACCGTTTCGGCGGGTGTGCACCTGTGTACTCCCGAACTCGCGACAAAGCGCAATCTTGCCGGCACCATCTCGCCAAACTGCGGAGCGAGTGAACTTCCTGAACTGATGAAATGGCGCTTGGGAGGAGCACCCTGGACCACAACCGCTGAGGTGTTTCCATGGCTCACATACGGCCGGATGATCGGGTCAACGGAGTAGGACCTCGAGACACCTTCCGCAAACCCGCCAGTGATGGGATGTTCGAAGCAGATGACTGGCTCAGGGGAATCTACGAGGTGTCGAAGGCGTTGACGGCTCCCGCCCGGCTGGAGGTTACGCTGGCCAATGTCGCGAACACTCTCCCGTCGTTTGTGCAAATGCGTCATGGAGCAATCTTTGTCCTGGACTCTGAAGGTGAGCCGGAGATCGCCGCGAGTGCCGGCAGCGGCCCATCAGGCACTCACCCCATCATACCAAAGGCAGCAATAGATCAAATCGTCGCTACGGGCACGCGGCTCGTCATCGCGGACCTCAGCACGTCCGAGTTGTTTCAGGCCGAGCTTCAAGCACGTCCTGGTGTCAGTTCCCTCCCAATGGCCTTTATCGGCGTCCCGGTGAAGGCTGAGGACAGGATCCTTGGGACGTTGTCGATCGTAAGAGACAGCGCAAACGGGTCCCGCTACGATGAGGACATCTGCTTCCTGACGATGGTGGCCAACCTCGTCGGCCGCACTATTCGCCTCCATCGCGGCTTGACTAGGGATCGTGAGCGGCGCGTCGATGAGAGCTGGACAGCGGAGAATTCGTCCGATGAGGACCGGACCGACCCCGTCCCGCATGCACCCGCCAAGATGGATGGGATCATCGGGGAGAGCCCCGCACTCAAGCAGGTGCTCGAAACCGTCTCCATTGTAGCAAGGACGAATTCCACCGTGCTTCTGAGGGGCGAGAGCGGCACCGGCAAGGAGTTTTTCGCGCAAGCCATACATAGGCTCTCGCGCCGGCGGAGGAAGTCTTTCGTCAAGTTGAACTGCGCCGCACTGTCGGAAAGCGTTCTGGAGTCGGAGCTGTTCGGACATGAAAAAGGCGCCTTCACAGGGGCAATTTCCCAGCGCGCCGGCCGTTTTGAATTGGCAAACGGGGGAACGCTGCTACTCGACGAAATCGGCGAGATTTCGCCTGCCTTCCAAGCCAAGCTGTTACGCGTCTTGCAGGAAGGCGAACTGGAGCGTGTTGGCGGTACCAAGACGCTGCAGGTGGACGTGCGACTTATATGCGCCACCAACAGGGATCTCGAGTCGGCTGTCGTAAACGGGGATTTCAGGGCCGACCTTTATTATCGCATCAATGTGGTGCCAATCATCCTGCCTCCGCTCAGAGAGCGACCGGGGGATATTCCTCGCCTTGCGAACGCCTTCCTCGAACGATTCAACAAGGACAACCATCTCGAACTCGCCTTCGCGCCGTCGGCGCTCGAGTTTATCTCGCAATGCTACTTCCCTGGTAACGTCCGCGAATTGGAGAACTGCGTGCAAAGGACGGCCACGCTAGCGCGCTCAAGGACAATCGCTCCATCAGATTTTGCCTGCAACAATAACCAATGCCTATCTTGGCTCCTCTGGAAAAAAGCTGATCATTCGCTCAGCGGCAATACCGGCAACCAGCGCTTTCGAAGCAATATAATGCCCGCCGGATTGCCGATGCCGGCCGGGCGCTTCGGCGCCCCGCAGGATAACGTGCGACCCCATACTGCCGACCCTGCAAACGATCCCGCTCTCCCTGCAATAGGCCCGCGCCTGACGGAACGCGATCGGCTGATCGGCGCGATGGAGAAGGTCGGCTGGGTTCAGGCCAAGGCCGCCCGTGTCCTCGGCGTCACGCCACGACAGGTCGGATACGCTTTGCGCCGACACGGGATCGAGGTGAAGAAATTCTAGCGTTCTCATGACGTGGAGAACGAGAACACTGCGCCAGCTACGCCCATGTATCGGAGCCCGGGCCAAAGCTGCGCGAGTGTGTGATGCTGTCACACCCCTTCATCACCCGCCCTTGCCGACGTCTTGCCGATCGCAGAAAGGAGTCACCCCACTCTCCTGAATCGGAACCATGCAGACCAAGTGAGCAGTGGCAACTTCACCGCGGACGAGCTCGCCGTCGCCGAGAGCGACATCCTCGTCGGAAGACCGGTCGGGAGTTGTGCCGAGGGCGATCACGGCCGAGCGGTCGACGCGGGATTTCTATCTTGAACTGATGTCCGGCCGGGTCGTCTTCCTCACCTCCTAACATAGTTCTGTTAGGAGTCCGACAAAGCTATGTCGGAGCAACTCCATGATATCCGACGCGCAAAGCCAATTCGTGAACTAGCGCCACCTTTTCAGTTGGCATTGCTCTTGCGCTTCGAACCGCGACGTTAACCTGTAACGGAGCCCTTCAATGGCCGCACCGGTGATTTCAGTTGAGAGCCTGACCGGCGCGAGGTTCTCCGACCAGTTGCTGGTGAGCGCGAAGTCGGGTGGCTGCGCATCTTCCTCCTGCGGGTCGTCGACAAGGCCGGACGATGTGGATCCGGCCATTTGGGACAAGATCAAGGATCACCCGTGCTTTTCAGAAGAGGCGCACCACTATTTCGCGCGCATGCACGTCGCCGTCGCGCCGGCCTGCAATGTCCAGTGCAACTACTGCAATCGCAAATATGACTGCGCCAACGAAAGCCGGCCCGGGGTTGTCTCGGAAAAGCTGACGCCCGATCAGGCGGTACGCAAGGTTATCGCGGTCGCCAACGAAGTGCCGCAGCTTTCCGTGCTTGGCATCGCCGGACCGGGCGACGCCTGCTACGACTGGGAGAAGACGAAGGCAACGTTCGAACGCGTCGTCAGGGAAATCCCCGACGTCAAGCTCTGCGTCTCTACGAACGGGCTCGCGCTGCCGGACCACGTCGACGAGCTTGCCGACATGAATGTCGATCACGTGACGATCACGATCAACATGGTCGATCCGGAAGTCGGCGCAAAGATCTATCCCTGGATCTTTTACGACCATCGCCGCTACGTCGGCACCGAAGCCGCCAGGATTCTGCACGAGAGGCAAATGCTTGGCTTGGAGATGCTGAGCGCGCGCGGCATCCTCACTAAAATCAATTCGGTGATGATCCCTGGCGTGAACGACCAGCACCTGGTTGAGGTGAATGAGTGGGTCAAGCAGCGCGGCGCGTTCCTGCACAACGTCATGCCCCTGATTTCGGACCCTGCGCACGGAACGCACTACGGACTGACCGGTCAGCGCGGCCCAAATGCAATGGAGATGAAGGTTCTTCAGGATCGTCTTGAAGGCGGCGCCAAGTTGATGCGCCACTGCCGGCAGTGCCGGGCAGATGCCGTCGGCCTGCTGGGCGAGGATCGTGGCCAGGAATTCTCACTCGACCAGATTCCCGGCGAGCTCACCTACGATGCCGGCAAGCGCGAAGCCTATCGGGAGCTGGTCACGGACGAGCGCCGTGATCGCCTGGCAGCCAGGAGCGAAGCGATCGGAATGGTCAAGACAACGAGCTCCGGCAAGTCCCTCCTCGTTGCGGTGGCGACTAAGGGCGGCGGCCGCGTCAACGAACACTTCGGCCATGCCAAGGAATTCCAGGTGTATGAAGCGTCGCCGATAGGGATCAACTTTATCGGGCACCGCAAGGTTGAGCAGTATTGCCTCGGGGGTTGGGGCGAGAAGGCCACTCTCGACGGGGTCATCGCTGCGCTTGAAGGCGTAGACGTAGTGCTTTGCGTCAAAATTGGAGATTGCCCCAAGGATCAGCTCGCGGCCGCCGGTATCCGAGCAACCGACGCTTACGGCCATGACTACATCGAAACGGCAATCAGCTCGATTTACGCCGCCGAGTCCGGCGTCCAGGCACTCGCCGCGACGGCCTGAACCTATCTCATTTACTCGAATCAGGAATCAAAATGGCTTTCAAGATCATCGCATCCCAATGCACACAATGCGGCGCCTGCGAATTCGAATGCCCGTCGGGTGCGATCAAGTTCAAAGGCGAGAGCTACGTGGTCGAGCTGCAGAAGTGCACCGAATGCGAGGGAGCTTTCGACACGCAGCAATGTGCTTCGGTGTGTCCTGTGCCGAAGACCTGCGTTCCTGCCTGAGTCCACTCGGTACCCACACAACTGGCTGCCCCGGGGAATGCCTGCGCGCCTCATCAATGACACTAGCCTCAGAGAACCAAGGAACCGCCATGCGGCTCGCACGCGAACAGGAGGTGGAAATCCGCAGACCTCCCCAATTTCAGCCGGGAGAGCGGGTCCGTGCCACTCGCCACATTAAGAATGACGGCACCTATCCTGGCAGGGAGATCGGCGAAAATCTCGTGCGCAAGGGCGAAGAGGGTTATGTGCGCGACATTGGCACGTTTCTACAGCAGTTCTTCATCTACGCGGTCGAATGGATCGACCGTGGGACGGTCGTCGGCATGCGAGCGCGTGAATTGACGAGCCTCGACAAAGCCGACGCTCCCTGCAGTGCCGAAGAAAACGCCAATAAAGGAACGGCCGCATGAAAGTAATGATCCGCAGGACCGAGGCCGGGTTGTCGGCGTATGTCCCGAAAAAGGATCTCGAGGAGCCGATTATCAAGTTCGAGAACCAGGACCTGTGGGGCGGGGTCGTAACGCTCAGGAACGGTTGGCGGCTCCTCCTTCCCGATCTTCCGCCGCATACGCGTCTGCCGATCACCGTCGAGGCAAGGAAGCTTTCCGACGGGGACTGATGCCGCCCGTCAATGAGAGGCGTCAAGAGGAAACGAGCATGAACACGATCCCGACCTCGGGCCACCTAGTCGTCGTCCGGGACAGTTTTGCCCGAAAGCTGCTTGAGCTGGCCAGACGAGCGTTAGTCTCCGATGAGGTGATCCCGTATCTCGGTCCGGGTCTCCTCCGGCTCAGCTCTGCTGAGCCGCCTGTGCCGTGTACCCCCGAAGCCGTTGCCGAGGCACTCAACACGCGGGCGCCAGCCCCCTCGAAGATCCGCACCAATATGTGGTCGGTCGCGCAGTTCATTGAACAGCGCCGGCATCGCCGCACACTTCAAGCTTGGATGACTGATATATTTGCGGGGCCGGCGGCGCCGAGCATCCTCCACGCCTGGCTCGCAAAACTCCCGCTCTCCCTCATCATCGACAGCTGGTACGAAGGCGCCATGCGCGCGGCGCTGGCAGAGGCCGGCCGAACCGACGTCGTCGAGATACAAGGCGTTACGCGGGCGAACGAAGTTGGCGACATTTGGACCAGAACTTACGACTTGTCGGGAAGGGAACTCCAGGCTGGAGCAGCGACGAAGACGGTTCTCTATGCGCCACATGGCAGTATTAGGCCGGCCGCAAATTTCCTCATCGCCGATTCCGACTATGTCGAAGCCCTGACTGAAATCGATATCCAAACGCCTATTCCTGACGTGGTCAAGGAACGACGCGTCGACCGGGGGTTTTTCTTCGTCGGCTGCCGCTTCAATGATCAGATGCTGCGCACTTACGCCAGGCAGATCATGAAGCGCTCAGAAGGCCCCCGTTACGCGATAATGGACGGGCAAACGCTGACCAAAAACGAAGCCCGTTTCCTTGCGGCGAGCGGAATCACGGTGATCGACATGTCGGCGAGCGAAGCCGTGGCGCAACTCGCCAGATCAGCATCTTGAGCCGATGGTGGCCAGGATCAACTTGGAGGGACGTCTTTGATGTGAGTCGACCGGCTCGCTTCCGAAGGCGCAAAATTCAGTCGGGGGCACTCGGTGGGCAGTGATGCTGTTGGCACGACCTCTCTCAAATCGTCCGCTCATGTAAAAGCGGCGGGGTGGGGCCGGGGCTTGAGCACGCTACTGCGCATTACGCGCATGAATTTGAGGCACCCGTGGCAGGTCGCGTTAGCTATCGGTTCGACGATGGTAGCCGTAATCCTGCAGTTGCTCATTCCCCAGCTTCTCGGCCGGGCTGTCGACCAGACCCAACTAGCCATCGGGGGCGGTGTCACGGTGACGGCTGCAGAACAAGCCCTCTGGACTCCTGCTCTCCTGCTGCTCGGCGCGAGTACGCTACGCGGCCTCTTTACGATGGCGCAAAACTACTTTGCCGAAGCCGTCGGGCACCACGTCGCGTACGAACTGCGGCTTGCTTGTTACGACAAGGTCCAGCGCCTGAGCTTTTCCTTTCACGACCGGGTGCATTCAGGCGACCTGATCACCCTCGGCATCCTCGATCTCGACGGCGTGCGGATGTATTTTTCCACCGCCCTGGTTAGGTTCTTTCTGCTCACCATGCTGATCGGGATAGGCGCCTGCATGATGATCTCAACCGATCCGGTGCTCGGTTTGATCGCGCTGAGCTTCGTGCCTTTCGTAGCCTGGCGATCGTCGGTCACCCAGCTTAAGCTACGCGCCATCTGGCTCGACCTGCAGGAGCGGCTTTCCGTCCTGGGCCGCGTGATGGAGGAAAATCTCGCGGGCATCCGCGTTGTCCGGGCGTTTTCGGCACAGGCTCATGAGATGGCGAAGTTCGACATCGCCTCGACAAACGCGCTCGAACTCGCGCACGAGCAGGTTGACGTGTACGTGCCCAACACGTCGGCAATGACCCTCGCCTTCTTTGTCGCCATGGGGTTGGTCCTCTGGGTCGGTTGCGACAAACTCATCGCCGGCCAGATCAGCGTTGGAACGCTCACGACGTTCCTGACGTTCATGACGATCCTGCAAATGCCCGTCCGCCAGATCGGACTGATGGTCAACGGCTTCGCCCGCGCTTACACTTGCGGTTCGCGCCTCTTCAGTCTGCTCGACCAGGACATCACGATCGGGGATGCTTCCGGTGCAAGACCGCTCGAGATAGGTGAAGGCACTCTGCGCTTCGACAATGTCTCGTTTG
Source organism: Mesorhizobium sp. WSM4806 (assembly GCF_055811635.1). Taxonomy (NCBI): domain Bacteria; kingdom Pseudomonadati; phylum Pseudomonadota; class Alphaproteobacteria; order Hyphomicrobiales; family Phyllobacteriaceae; genus Mesorhizobium; species Mesorhizobium sp. WSM4806. Next base: position 50,542 of record NZ_JBVVQZ010000012.1, read on the forward strand.
CATATCCCGGCACCGGAAACCGCGTCATTCTAAAGAACATTACCTTCTGCGCCCGTAGGGGCGAGACGATCGCGATCGTGGGTCCGCCGGGTTCTGGCAAGTCGACTATGGCTCACCTGATCCCCCGCTTCTACGACGTCACTGGTGGCACCATCATGCTTGACGGGCAGGACATCCGCGGGGTCACCCTCGCATCGCTTCGCAAGGCGGTCGCGGTCGTACAGCAGGATGCATTCCTGTTCACAACCACGATCGAGAACAACATCGCTTATGGCGATCCCTGGGCGAAGGAACAGCCGATCGAGCGCGCTAGCGAATCCGCCCAGTTGCACAATTACATTCTCGGCCTCCCCGCAGGCTACAAGACGGTCGTCGGCGAACGTGGCGCCTCTCTCTCTGGCGGCCAGCGTCAGCGTCTCACCATAGCTCGCACGATGATGTTGCGCCCATCAATCGTTGTTTTCGACGACTCAACGGCCGCGATCGACGCCGCCACAGAGCAGCGCATCCGCGCGGCGATACGGCGTTTCGCCAAGGATAGGGTGACGATCATCATCGCCCACCGGCTGAGTTCACTCAAGCACGCCGACCGGATTCTGTTTGTCGACAACGGCGAGATCGTGGAACGCGGCACCCATCAAGAGCTTTTGGCCAAGCGAGGACGCTATAAGGCCCTTTATGATCTTCAGTTGCGCCCGGGAGATGACATTGCGACCACGTTTGGAGGCGCGCCCTGATGGCCAAGCGGCACGCCAACGAACTCGAAATCGAACCGAATGATAGCGGTAGACGCCCTCCGCGCGCGGTCGTCGGGTCCCATCGCATCGAGGAGGAGATCTTTGGCCGGGCTTTCGACAAGAACATCATTCGCCGCATATGGGCCTTCGTTCGTCCTTACCGAGCCATGGCGGTCGTCTCGCTTGCCGCACTGCTGATTTTCACTGGCACGCAGCTTCTCATCCCGCTGATCATCCGCTACGCGATCGACCACGCCATAACTCCGGTAGGCGCTGATGCCTCCGCCCTGCTCGAGGCCGCCATCGCGTTTGCGCTTGCCATTCTGGTTAATTTCGGCGCCGCCTACGCGCAAGAAACCGTGGTAGGGAAAATGGCCGAGAACGTCCTCTTCGACATCCGCCGCGCCATGTTTGTCCATCTGCAGAAGGTATCGCTCTCCTTCATGGACAAGACCGAGGTAGGACGCCTGATGTCTCGCCTTCAGGGCGACGTCAACTCTATCCACGAATTTCTCGAAAACTCGATCTACTCCGTAGGCGACATTGCGCTTCTCTTCGGCATCATCTTCGTAATGCTGTCGGTCAACTTCAACCTCGGCTTTCTGACGCTCTCGGTCTTGCCGGCCCTGTTGATTATCCGCATCGTGTGGCTGCCGCGTGCCCGCGAGGCCTTCATGGCTGCACAAGAGACCAATTCAGTCGTCAACGGCGCATTGGCCGAAGCAATTCAAGGCGTCCGAACCGTCCAGTCCATGGACCGCCAGTACGTCAACTTCGTATTGTATGACGACAAGGCACATGCCGACCTCACGACCCACCTGACCGCTGCCAAATATGCACAGGTCATGGTCCCGATCGTCGATGGCCTCACCGGCCTCGCTATGGCTGTAGTCATTGTGGTCGGCGGCTCCATGATCATGAATGGCCGCGTCGATGTGGGCGTATTGGTTGCCTACATATTCTATATCCAACGCTTCTTTGACCCAATTCGCTCACTTACTCTGCAATATTCCGTCATGCAGCGCGCAATGGCCTCCGGCAAGCGCCTGACCGATGTGCTCGACGTCAGGATCGAGGTCCAGGACAAACCGGATGCCAGGATCCTTGCGCCCGAAATGGACGGCTCGGTCGAGTTCAGGAGCGTCACATTCGGGTACGATCCCAAACAGCCGGTGCTAAAAAACGTCTCTTTCCGGGTCAATCCCGGCGAGACGGTCGCCTTGGTCGGGCCGACCGGCTCTGGTAAATCGAGCGCGATGGCCCTCGTCCACCGCTTCTATGATGTTCAGCAAGGCCAAGTGCTGGTTGGCGGACATGATGTGCGCGATCTCACCCAGGAATCGCTCGGCACTCAGATCGCTATGGTGCTGCAGGAGCCGTTTCTGTTCACCGGGACGGTTTTTGAGAATATCCGCTACCACAAGACGGAAGCCACGCGGGAGAAGGTGATCGAGGCCGCCAAGGTGGTCGGCGCCCACGACTTCATCATGAGACTTTCCGACAGGTATGAAACCCAACTCGGCGAACGCGGCGGCAACCTTTCTCTCGGCCAGCGCCAGCTTGTCAGTTTCGCCCGCGCTCTCGTCGCCGACGCCAAGATCCTTGTTCTTGACGAGGCCACCGCCAACATCGACAGCTACACGGAAATGCTCATCCAGAAAGCTCTCAGAAAACTCCTGGAAGGCCGCACCGGGCTTGTCATCGCCCACCGTCTCGCCACAATCCGTGGTGCCGATCGCATCATCGTGCTTCAGAACGGCCAGGTTATTGAGACCGGCAACCATGACAAACTGATGGCTATGGGCGGGCTCTATTCCAAACTCTACAATCTGAACTACTCGTCATTCGACGACATTCCCGAAGAGGAAGCCGATCCGACCGGACAAGCCGCCTCTCGTACCTGATGCTCCTTGAGAGCAGTATCTGACCGTCCAGGGGCACCGGCGAAAGCGCGGACAGCGATTGCGCTAAATCCCGGACGGCCATGGGAACCTGATCATCACAGGCCAGACCGGAACCGGCAAGTCGTGGCTGGCCGGCGCCTTCGGCCGGCAAGCAGCAGGGCTCGATCGTTTCGTGCTCTATGTGCGCGGGCCCTGTGGGAGGATTGCGCTCGCCCATCTCGATGGACGCTTCCCACGCCTCTTCGACAAACTCACCCACGCGCGCCTGCTCGTCCTCGATGGCCCACTCCCCTACCGGCCAACAGCGCTCGCATCTGTTCGAAATCGTCGAGAAACGATATTGCCGCACCGCCCATGTCCGGTGGCCAGACGGCATTACCTCATCGCACACCCACCGTCGCCGACCCCATTCTCGAACCGGATCGTGCATAACGCACACCGCACACTGCGTGGTGCTCCAGGGCGACAGAATGCGGAAAGCAAAAAGGCCGCGCCCCTAAACCGGCCTCAAACCGGCGAAAGCAACCATCCGTGAACGCAAAAGGCACCCAAGGACGGTCGCCGCCACTGCCCGGAGATTGGCGAAGCACTGTCCGGCTTTTGCGAAATGCGCATCGATGCCCAATCGGCACAGTTCACCAGGCAACATGGAGCTCCCAGGTTTAGCGTCGAACCGCCTGCTTTGTCCTCACCAAGTCATCTTAACCGAGCCGGACTTCCCATGACCTTCGCCCTGCGGGAACATCTCGAGTGACCACGCTGCCAGCGGCGACGGCCGCAGCGCTGTCGATTTTGAAAGAGCTAGCAATTGTCCCTCGAGGCCCGCTTGCACGCCAGATCGCAGCAATCGAAACGTCAATCGCATCAAGAAAGGTGGTGAGAAACCCATCATCAGCCGGCAGCCTTCGGGCACGTTTGGAATCGGCAAAGCGAGAGATCGTAATCAATGACGATAGCTTGGCCACCTGGGTAACGTGTTGCGCGGCCGTCACATCCTTGTTCGGGCTGGCGGCCCTATATTGGTCGTTCTACGCTGCGGTGGACCAATCTTGCATGGGCGAGCCGCTTGCTCTCTTTACGACCATTGTGCATTTCGTTCCCCTCCCATTGGCTATTCTAAGCCTCTACGCCACAGCCCATTTTGTCTATAAAGACGTTTGGCAAAAGACCAGTTTGCTTAAGCAAGACGCACTCGCATAACACTTGGCTGCCTCTAACACAGCGTTTCGCATGCAACTCCGTCGCCATCGCGGTCCAGCCTGCCACCCCACGGACAGTTGCTGAGATACCACTGGGCTTCATCGCATGAGCTGATTCGCGAGCAAGTCCGCCGCGGCTGGCACGAGTAACTTTGCACTACCTGTCGGCTGATGATGCCGAGAGGCTGGCTGACGGCCGGTCGGGCATGGTCCACTTGCTCAGCGCGCCAATCCCATGGCGGCTCGAACTTGCCAGCCCAAAGACCGACCTTCGCCGCCTTGGCCTTCGCCTGCTGCCCTGCATAGCCGCCTTGGCTGTCACGGGGCCAGTCGAGCGCCTGGCCGTTCTCCACCAGCCACGAGGCAACGCTTTTCCCGTCGGCCCGCGAGCAGTCGGCAACAAAGCGGCCGTAGCGGTCCCAAGCGACAAAAGTGCACCGGGCCGGCCTCGAGGCTGCCAGCAAGGTGTCAAGGGCGGCGGCGGACTTCGCACCGCACTGGTAGCGGAAGCCCTTGGCGTCATCGTACTGTTGCGCGGCCTCCGGGGCGTCGATTCCACTGAAACGAATACGATGTCCGCGGATTTCGATCGTGTCGCCGTCGATTACGGAAGCAACACCCGCTATCGGAGCGGGAGCCGGGCCGATCCATTTCACTGCTTCTTGGAAACCGTCGGTGTGCTGCAGGAAGTACTGTGTCGCGAATGCGGCCACTGCCGCGATGGTCACATACACCAGCCGCATGGGCACGCCCGAGAGTAGTCGCGCACGATACCCCCTTAAGCCAGCGCGCTTCCTCCACTGGCCAGACCGATTACTATATCGAGATTTGTCCAAGTTCCCGCTCCCTCGGGAACAATGCGTTCTTTGCTCCGGAGAGTCCAGTGGCCCTTCACGGTCGCGCGGACAGGTCCGTGCCAAGAGCGTTCGGCTTCGTGGGGCACGAAGCCATTGACCTCGTGGTCGCCGGGACCACCTTCCTGGGCCTTGCGCACCCCCAACAAGGAACGCGACGGCCCACCCGATCGTTGACGTCTTTTGGTCGAGCCGCCGTCATGCCATCCCTCGATATGCAAAACGGAATACGATCCGGACAGCAGAATCCTTTCGGTGTGGCTCGGCGCCGGCGGCAAACGATAAGTTTGAGGACGTCCCACCGGAGACCTTTGCCGCGTTCAGGGCCGCGTTTGCCAAGGGCCGCTTCTTCAATGACCCCATCCGCAATCACTTCCGCTACCGTCTGGCTGGCCCCGCGGTCGGCTGAGCAGCATCAGCGGACGATCTCTCTTTTGGCGGTGAGGCGGCTCATTCATCGCGGCTCCCCGGCCCAGCCCTTTGCGAGGCAAGGTCGGACATCGGAACGAAAGGCGGATTCGCGAATTTCTACTGCTAGATAATCGGAATCGTCGCCCATGAGGCTCTCGACCCTCCACCTTGAAACTGCGAGATACGGCGATCTATATCGCGCGGAAAGGCTTGCGCGGTTGAGGCAGCAAATGATCCGGCACATTAAGCGCACTGACGCCTCGGCTCAAAAAGTCGAGCAAGCGCTGGCTAGTCTGGCCGAAGCAAACGCACCCATGCACCGGCTCGCGCGGCATCAGTAGGGCCGCGCATATGTGCGCTCACGCCCGACGACGTAAGGAACGAGGCTGCTGCCAAGGAGGAGGGGCTGCTACGCTCCTCTACCTAGCACTCGATACTTCCAACCGCCGGTTGGTAGACGCGTCCTGACGGCGTGCATAGGTTTTCGGTTCACCGGGCACACTACCCCCGCCCACACCCCTGTGCCTGGTGAACGACTGAGAAGTCTCGCCCGCGGTGCCGAAAGGTGCGGCGGGCTTTTTTGTGTTGTCCGAGATGTCCTGAATCGTATTAGTTGCGCAGAATATTTTGGCCGGAGGGGGTGGTATGCCGATTAATCGAAAGGCTAAAGAATTTGGCGTCTTCAGTGCATCCGAAGTAGCTACGCTGGGCCGCGTGTTCGACCGGCTCAAGAGGGAGGGCGACTCCGAACATCTCCGTGAGGCTCTCGCGTCTCGGATCCTGGCAAATTATACGGCCGGTATCACTGACGAGGACGAACTTGTCTCAGCGTCAAAGCTGCCGTTGGGTCGGTAGGCGCAACGCAAATAGGTCCTGCTTTCACCGCCTTTTTCGAGCGGAGGCCATCGATCCCGCGTGTAATGGGCGCTGGCCGGCCTGTTTTGTTTCCGCAGCCCTGCGGAATCACGTTCCGTTCACTCTGGCTAATATAAGCTTGGTGCCTAGAATCGAATAAGTGCGTAAAATTGTAAGTACCGGCGTCGGCCGGCTTGAATTCATTCCGCCGATGATGCCTACCTTGGTCGCCAAGCCGCCCCAAGGCGATGACTGGATGCATGAAGCCAAATTCGACGGCTACCGCTCGCAGATCATCATCGACGACCCGCCGCGGGCTCGACTGGACCTCCAAATACCGCGATCTGGTCGAGGCAGCCAAAGGTCTCAACGTACAGAACGCCATCATCGACGGCGAAGTCGTCGTCTTGAATGAGGCTGGCCTTTCGGATTTTGCCGCGCTGCGCAAGGCCATCACCAGGCGCCAGCATGACCTCTATTTCGTCGCGTTCGATCTGCTGCATCTCAACGGCCACGACTTGCGCGACATGGCACTTGAGGATCGGCGGGAAATCCTGGCCGGCCTTATAGGGGCTGACAGCCGCATCCAGTTTAGTGAGACAATGCCGGGCGAGGCAAATGCGATCTATCATCTGATCGACGCGGCCGGCCTGGAGGGGATGTTATCGAAGCGTCGAGACAGCAAATATCGCGGCGGCCCGACCACCAATTGGCTGAAAACAAAGTCCTTCACCGAAAGTGAGCTCGAGCTTCTTGGCGTCGAACGCGAGAGGGGCAAGCCGGCGTTTGCTCTAATGGCTGAGCCAGGCACCCGGAAATATGTTGGCAGTGCGTTCGTGAGCGTCAACCGCGAGATGCGGGAGCGGCTTTGGAACCGAGTGCAGGGACATGCCGGGCCACCGCCCAAGGACATGCCAAAGCGACCGGCAACGCAATGGGTCGAGCCGGGGATCAAAGCCCGTGTGAAGCACCTCAGGGGCGAGGCAGACCTTCGGCACGCTTCGCTGCAGGATTGTTTGAAGGAATTTAATCCCAATTATATACTTGACAAAGTAAGGGTAATTCCTTAGCACTTTTAGGCTAAGGGATGACCATGGATTTAAGGGGGCTGATAGGGGCAAAGAAGTCTTCGGTGGAAACCGGAGAATGGAAACGCGGGGAGATCCCGCGTTCCCGTTGGCCGTCTCGCAGGGCAAAAGCCAAGGCGTATAAATATGGGCCGTCCTATCAGTGGCGCATTATCACGTTCAGTGCTGAGGGCCACGAATGTCGTGTCTTGCTCCTCTTCAACGAGAGCAGGCAGATATTCCGAGCGACGTTCGGCGTGATGATGGGTGGCGATACGATCAATGTCTGTGACTACGAATACCATGCAAGCGAACCGGGCTGGCATTGCCACGCCCGTTGCGGTGATCTCGGGACGATAAACCCAGCGGTAAACCGCTTTGGCGGTATGCGCCTTCCCAAAGCTGGCAACTTTCATCGTCGCGGGGAGTTCACCTTTCGAAAGGCTCCGCTCACCGTTGTCAGCGCCTTCAATTGTGCGCTTTCTCTTTTCAAGCTTGATCGCGGGGAGGGTCTGTTTTGAAAGCCGAACTCTGCCAAGCGTTTTGTAACGACATTACCGTCACGCAGGTGCCGGCTGGCTTTGTCGTGAGCACGGCCTTCAAGCGCGATGATGGCGACCGAGTGGCGTTTTACGTGATCGAGGACGCCGGCGATAATGTCCATTTGGAGGACGATGGCGCGACTATCCAGCTTTTGGAGGCTGAGGGTGTAGAATTCGAAACCGACACCCGCCGTAGGGCTCTTGAGAGCCTGTTGGGCGGCGTAGACGCTTACTTTGACAGCGACACCGGCTTTATCAGAACACGTTCGTTCCCGAGCGGGGAGATGGCCGGTCGCGCCTTGGATTTTGTCGGCGTCATGGTGAGGATGAATGACTTTCTCCTACTCACTCAGGAGAAGGTTGCCTCCACTTTTAAGGAAGACGCTGCAGCTCGCATAAGATCGGTCATTGGTGATCGCGCAAAGATCCGAGAGAACGAGCCAGTCAGTGCCAGGTTGGCGGAAGTGAAGCCGGACATGGTGATTGAGGCACCCAATCGCCCGCCAGTGGCGATTTTCTTTGGCAACAGCCCTGCCCGCGTAAATGACGCGATATTCCTGCATTTTGCCGCTTTACATGAAGTGAAGCAGGACTTGTCGATAGTTGCCCTACTGGAAGAGGACAATTCGATTTCTTCCGAGCTTCGCCGTAGGGCAAGCAACCGATTGGCTACCGTCCCGGTATTTAGGCAGGATGAAGAGGCAGCTGTGGGGCGAATAGCGCGTGAGGCTTTGGGATTGGCAGCATGACCACCACCAAGCGCACCAAGGAAACCGACGACGAGAAATTCAACGAGACGCTAAGGCGGATGCTGAAGACGCCGCCTAAGCCGTCGAAGGCAGTCAAAAAAGAGACCAAGAAAAAAGCATCGCCCGACGATAGCAAGCCACTGTCAAAAAATCATTGAGCATGTTACTTCCTCCTCAAATGGGGGGACTAGCATGGCCAAGGCACGGCTCAAGACTGTTGTATACAGGCGGGCCATGTGGCTCGATGGCCACGATCCAGCGAAGACGCTAGAATACTATCTGCGAGAGGCACATAAGAAGTTGCCTAAGATTGGCCAGCGCAAATTTCCGCGCGCAGACGGGCGAATAATCAAAGGCAACAAAGCAAATCGCAATGCGGGTGGTGGCCTATTACTTCATTTGGTTGCAGGAACTCCAGGCGACCATGCGAGCACGGTCCCTGCCGCAGATGACGATCTAGAAGAATTTGAAGTTGGCACTGCTCCGGCTCCCGCCAAAAGGGATTACATGGACGGTGATGTCTTTGCCCTAGTGCGCGGGAATGACGTATTCCTATGCTCTACAGTGCTCAAAGACGGTTCGTTCTCGACATACTGCCACCAGCTTCTCAAGAAGGCCGATATCGATGACGAGGCCGATCAATTCGAGCTTCAAAATGTCGGGAATATCGACAAGGTGAAACTTATCAAAGCACAAGGCGTAAAGGCGGTCGAAATGCGCACTACGCTTTATGAAGCCAGTATAAATTACGTCGACCGGAAGGGCGATACGGCAGGTGCTATGGGAGCAGCGTTCAAGCATTTGAAAGCGCTGTTTGGAAATGGCGTTCCTATGGATCTAGAGAATGTGAACGTGTCCCTGTCGCTCTCGTTTGACACCCGGAGGAAGGAAGGGCGCGTAGTCGGTAGGAAACTAATGGATAGCGTCGCCCGCGACGTTATCGAGGACGAGGACGACGATTATGTAATCGTGACTGGTGACAACCAGAGGATAAGCCAGAAAGAGGTCTTCATCCGTCGAAAGGTGACGATCGAGCGTCACGGAAAATCGGTATTGCGGGACAGCGCCTGGAAAGCGCTTCGCAAGTTTGAAAGCGACTTGCAAGCGTCTGGCATAGTGACGCAATAAGATGCGAGCTCTATTTATTGGGTTCGCTTTCTTGGCCGGATTTTTGGTGTCTCGCCATTGGGGACAGTATGTCGTAGACAATGAGGCCGCGATAGGAATTTTTGTAACTGTGTATACTGTACTCGCAGGATTTTTGGTTGCGGTGATAACAGTCTTGGGCGACCCGTCGCTATTGCCGTCCGGTTCCTGGAAGTCAGCGGAGGGTCACAGGCAGGCGATAGAGGATAGACTAATTCGCCATACTTGGCTGTTCGTGCTCTATCTATTGACAATAGGCGTAATTTTTGTCGGAACCCTTCTCAGCAAGGCGCCTGAAGCCGTAGTATCTAGCGACACAAAGTCCATCATTGCCCATATTCATTTGGCATTGGGGGTGACGGCGTTCATACTCACGCTGGGGATGCCTAAAATGCTGATGGATGTACAGCGGAAGCGCGTTGATGCCGAAATTGACCGTCGCCGCTCTGAAGCTGGCATCAAGGACGATAGTTAGCCTTTCGTCGCATACGCGTCAGCTTTCGCCTTCTGCTTAGGCGATACTGGCTTCACCAATCCGCCATAGGTAAGGCGCTTACCTTCGATCATGGCAAGCAACTGGTTATGGCGTTGGGTGTCGGTCACCTTAAGCTCTGTGCGGCGATTGTAGCGGAAGTCGAACTCGGCAAGGAGCGGTGCAGATGAGCCTCGCCGCAGTGCTGGTAGACGCCAACCATGCCACGCTTGAAGACCGAGAACGTGTTTTCAATCGTGTTGGTGTGGACGATGCGATCGGCTTCGTAGCGAACGTACTCCCCGCCAGTGTGCTTGACGGTAGCGTGGTCCGCGAACTAAGGTCGGTGAGCGGATAGCAATTGGACTCGTCGGTCATAAGGGTCGATTAGCGGTCGGCATTGCGGACCAGCATATCGCGGACAGACGCCTTCGTAGCGCGTTCGACATGGAAGGAACGGACTTTGCCGCCGCGTTCGACCAGCGCCAGGATGGAGCGCTTGGACGAATTGGAGGGCTTACCGCGAAAGGTGCGCTTCTTGATCGTGTCCTTGGGACCAAAATAGGTTTCGTCGGCTTCCACAATCTTGCCTTCACCACCAAGCGGGCCAGCGGACTTAACGTCTTCCTTCACGGCTTCACGAATGCGGTGAGCCATGAACCAAGCGGTCTTGTAGGTGACGCCAAGCATACGGTGCAACTGGTGAGCGCTCATGCCCTTCTTTGACGAAGCCATAAGGAACGTCGCCAGAAGCCACTTGTTCAATGCGATCTTGGAGCGCTCGAAAACGGTGCCGACAGTGACGGTAAATTGCTCACGGCACTCCATGCAGTTGTACAGGCCGGGACGATGCGCCTTGCCTTCCATTTTGGTGATACGGTCGGGATTGGCATTGCCGCAATGCGGGCAGTTAGGACCATGCGGCCAGCGCTGCGCTTCCAGATGGATGCGAGCGGCGTCGGCGTCTTGGAATATCGGGCTGTCGAGGCGCATTTGGCTAACTCCTTGGAACCATTTATCCCAAGTGGCGCTTACTTTGTCAAGTATATAATTGGAACATATTCCTACGCGCACAGCAAGGTGCGACGTGAGAATTTCCCAAGGCTAGTTCTCTGCCTCAAGCGATTTTCGCGCCAACTGCCATTCATCCCACACATTATCAGGATCAATGTCGTCGTAGCCCCGAGCTTCTATGACTGTCCGATAGCCATGCGCGGGCGTCGCGATGGACGGAGCCTGATCTCTGATTTGTAGGACTTCTCTTTCCGTTAGGGGCACACCCTTTTCCCGTTCCGCAGGTAGAAGAGTCGCTACCAATGCCGGGACCGGGACAATGAATAATTCTTCGGCCCAATCAGTCATCGGCTGTCGCTCCCGTCGCGCCACGACCGGAGCTTTAAGTCTTCCCTGCGGCCGATCATCACGAACCTAGACGGGCCGGCCGCTTCTCATCATGGCACGGGCCTTCTTCCATGATTCCAGGCGTCATGACGACTAGCTCGCCGGTGATTGCCGACGGTGCTTCTATAAATCGTTGAACCGATGGCCGGCAACAACTGGCAAGAAGATATCGCGGCCCGCTGCGCCAGCGCAGTTGATGAGCGAGATCAGTCGTCTTCCATCTCAAGAGTCCGATACTCGCCGCTTTCGTTGTCGTAGACCTCGACTTTAACTGTCGATCCGTGTCGCCGGATACTTTCGACGGTTACGTCTCGATATTCGCCAGCACCACTATCAAATATTTCGATGTCCCTGCCCGTCCTGACAAGATTACCCTTGCCAATCAACAGACTCGCCAGTCGTCGTATCCGTCCCATCCCAAGCATATGCATCGGACGCGCCCAAAACGAGTCCGATTGCGAGCGCAAAACATTTGATCATAGTAAGCCGCCCTAATGGCAGTGATATTGGCCAGTTTTATGATTCGTATGGCAGCCGTTTGAGTCTGTTCCGCCGCCATGGCTGAACGCCGGGGCAACGCTATAGGCGCCAAAAAGAACACTAAGAAAAATCAGATATTTCATTCCGCCCTCCCAAGTAGATGGCTATTCGGCGCTCAATCATGGCGAGAGTCAAGAGAGCACGGAAAGGCGGTCTGTGTGGCGGGCTCGTCGACGATCATAGACGAGTTGCGCTCGATCGGTGCCGTAGGACTTCTGCGCTTGCTCGTGATCCATGCTTGCGACCTGGAGCGTTCATTCGATCAAATGGGTTCAAGTTCCGCCAGGAATTCCGGCATGGCTTCGGATATTCGATTGTACGCAAGTTCGAACAAGCCGAGCGAGCCAAGCAGCGCATTGGCGATCATGTCGACGGTGCTCTTTGTATCCCTCAATCCGCGTCCGAAATCTGTCAGATACCGTGGAGGGTCGGGCTTAGAATATAATCCGGCGACACCGGACCAATTCGGATGTGCAATTTCACTCAGGCTCTCGTAGCTGGCACGCACCCCGGGTACGGCTTTGTCCATGCGGTCGATACAGCTCAGGATTTGCATGGCCTGTGGCCCATCCGGCCATTTACGTGAGCCCACGAGCAGCCGTATCAGCAGATCGTTCAGGTCTTGCGGTGAATGGGTATGCCGCGCATCGAGAATCTCCCAGAGTTTCCACACTAGGGCAGCATTCTCGGTGAGCGCTCGGGTCAAAAGGGCGGCAACGCTCAGGTCCTCGCGTCCAAGAGCATCGCATGCATTGCGCGCCAGCTCTTCGCTCCGCCAGATCAGCGCTTCGCGTGCGCACAGCAATTGGAATGGCGCTTTGGACCAAACCCCTAAAGCGGCAGCGTCGATACGAGCCGGCAGATTTTCGCGCAGCCTGTTGGCAAACTTGCGCGCTTCGACAAGCTCTGCAGAGACCATGCTTGGAGCGCCCTTCATTCTTCTTGCCCCATCTTATCTGAGTCCCGCCGATCGGCGAACTCCGGCCAAAGATCGGCCAAGTATCTCGCAATCTGAAGGCCAAGTTCCTCGACTTAGAGAACGCCATCCGGCACTCACTGAAGTCGTTCGGCACCCGCTTGGGCAAGGTAGGACGCGGGGCGTTCGAGCGGGCGGTGCGCCAAGCGGTGGCGGACGATCCGCTGCCGAGCGAACTGTTGGACGCGATGCTGGCGGTGCGCGACGCGGTAGAAACAGTATTGCCGGCTGCACGATCTCGTCGTGAAAATTATCGGGCGTAGTGAGCCGTGCCGGCGCTTGATGGCTACCCCAGGTGTCGGTCCGGTCGCTCATGACTGCGATCGATGATCCGACGCGCTTCCGCCGCTCGCGTGACGTTGCGGCCTACTTCGCTGACGTCGCGGCGCTGGCAGTCGATGGCCATGAAGCGCCGGCACCGCTTGCTGCGAGATGCAGCATGAGACCTACCCCATCAGCACGCCGGCTAGCATCAGCCGGGCGCAGCTGCTCACCCAAAAGGGCAACCGCCAGAAATGCCCCGATAAACGGCGCGGGCGATAATAAGCGCCGCTTCGATGCGAATGGTTGTTGCTCATCGGCCATCCCAAACGACATAGAAGGCGGCAATCTACACCCCACCTTTCCAGCGCAACAGCCGCATGGCGTTGGCTGTCACCAGCACCGTCGCGCCTGTGTCGGCGAGAATGGCGGGCCACAGGCCGGTGATGCCGACTACGGTCGTCACCAGGAACACCGCCTTCAGCCCCAACGCCATGGTGATGTTCTGCTTGATGTTGGCCATGGTCGCCTGAGACAGTTTTATCATCGCCGCGACATCGCCGACGCGGCCATGCAGCACTGCCGCATCTGCCGTCTCCAGGGCGACATCGGTGCCGCCGCCCATGGCAATGCCGATGTCGGCCGCGGCGAGCGCCGGCGCATCGTTGATGCCGTCGCCGACCTTAGCGACCGTCAGCCCCTGCCCTTTCAACTCGCCGACAATGCGCTGCTTGTCTTCGGGCAGCAGTTCCGAGCGCACCTCGATATCGAGGTGCTTGCCGATTGCTGCCGCCGTGCGCTGGTTGTCGCCAGTCAGCATGACAGTCCTGATGCCAACATCGGTCAGCGCCTTCAGGCCGGCCTGCGCGTCCGGCCGAGGCTCGTCGCGCATGGCGATGAAACCGGCCAGCACATCGTTGATCAGCAGCACCGACACCGACTTGCCCTGGTCGTTGAGTTCGGCGATGCAGGCCGCCTGCTCGGCCGGCAGCGCGACCTTCTCGCCTCCAGCGATCGGCGAGCCCAGGAAGACGTTCTTACCGCCAATGCGACCGACGACGCCCTTGCCGCCGAGCGCCTTGGCCTCCGCCGCCGGCGGCACCGGCACGCGATCGGCCTTGGCCTTTCGCAGGATAGCCAGGGCAAGCGGATGGCTCGACCCGGTTTCGAGTGCAGCGGCCAGCGACAGCACCTCTTTTTCGCTGATCTCGATGGCCACGACATCCGTCACCACGGGCTTGCCTTGAGTCAGCGTCCCGGTCTTGTCCAAAGCCACGGCGGTGATCTTGCCCAGGCCTTCCAGCACCGCGCCGCCTTTCATTAAAAGACCACGCCTGGCGCCGGCCGAGAGCGAGGCGGCGATTGCCGCCGGCACCGATATGACGAGGGCGCAGGGGCAGCCGATGAGCAGCAGCGCCAGGCCTTTGTAGATCCATTCGTTCCAGTCGTCGCCGAAGGCCAGTGGCGGGACGACGGCCACCAGAGCCCCTACGGCGACGACGGCAGGCGTATACCAGCGTGAGAAACGGTCGATGAAGCGTTCCGTCGGCGCCTTGCTTTCCTGGGCCTCCTCGACCAGCTTGACGATGCGGGCAATGGTGTTGTCGGACGCCGCAGCCGTGACGGTGATGCGCAACACGCCGTCGCCATTGATGGTGCCGGCGAATACATCCGAGTCGACGCCCTTGCGCACCGGCACGCTTTCCCCCGACACCGGCGATTCATCGATGGCGCTTTCTCCGTCGATGATCTTGCCGTCGGCTGGAATGCGATCGCCCGGCCGCACCAGAATGACGGCGCCAACCCCAAGGGCTTCGGCAGGAACTTCGCGCGTGGCGCCATTCTCCTCCAAGAATGCCGTCTTGGGCACCAGCGTGGTCAGCGCCTGGATGCTGGAGCGCGCCTTGCCGGCGGCCACGCCTTCCAGCAACTCGCCGACGAGGAACAGGAAGACCACGGTGGCGGCTTCCTCGCCGGCACCGATGATGACGGCGCCGATCGCAGCGATGGTCATCAGCATTTCGATGGTGAAGGGAATGCCGGCGAGCGCGGCCATCACAGCTCGCCGTGCAATCGGCACCAGTCCGATCAGCATGGCAGCAATGAAAAGCCAGACGCCGGTGGCCGGCCAGACATAGTGAATCGCAAAAGCTGCGGCCAATGCGGCGCCGCTGGCGATGCTCAGCCGGCCTTTGGCGCTGTTCCACCACGGCCCCGTGGCCGGCGTGTGGTCGTGGCCATGCAAGCCCTCCACATCGTCGTGGTCATCTTTGGCTGTGCCGGCATGGTCGCGGCCAGCATGGTCGTGGCCAGCGTGGTCATGGCCGCCTTTGGTGCCGTGCCCGACCGACTTGGCAATCTGTCCGGCTTCGCTCGTGAGCTGAGCCACAGAATAGCCGAGGCTCGTCACCTTCTTTTCGATCGCGGCGAGGTCGCTTTCGGCAGTGTGCCTGACGGTCATGGTGCCGGCAGTGACCGAGACGTTCACATCCCGGACGCCATGCATGCGGCGCACCGCGCTATCGATTTTCGTCGCGCAGCCGGCACAATCCATGCCTTCGACGCGATAACGGGTTTGTGGGGCGGTTGCAGCCATCGTCTCACTCCTTGAACTATTCCAGCGGCACGCTACATTCTCTAGCGACTAGAGGAGCAAGCGAAAAATCATGCGCAGTGTCCCGATTGGCGAAGCGGCACGACAGAGCGGCGTGAAAGTGCCGACCATCCGCTACTATGAGCATATCGGCCTGCTGCCCGCGCCGAACCGCAGCGAGGGAAATCGACGGCACTATGAAACCAGCGATTTGCGCCGGCTGGCGTTTATTCGCCATTCACGCGAGTTGGGGTTCGGCATCGAAGCCATCCGCACCCTGCTGACGTTGCAGGATAATCCCAGCCAGCCGTGCGCCACGGCCGACACCATAGCCCAGGCGCGGCTGGCCGACGTCGTTCAGCGGATACGCAGCCTCACGGCATTGAAGGCCGAACTTGAACTCATGGTCGAAGGCTGCCGGCACGGGAAGGTCGGCGAATGCCGGGTAATTGAGGTGCTGGCCGATCACAGCCAATGCGAACACGCCCGGCACTGACTGGACCCGATCTCGAGCGACCTAATCATTCGTGAGCCGGCCTTTCCGCCACCATCCAGGTCATGAGGCGCGACTGCACGGCGAAGTGATGATTTTGACCACGGCTAAGCCACGAGCTGAAGTGCGGCTTGGACTTCGCAATCGTCCGGAATGGATAGCAGCGGCCCTCTATTCCTTTGCATCGGCGCGTCACAAGGACGTGATTGCTTTGCCCCTGTAACAAACCAGATGGGCCAGACGAAGGTGATTTTGACGGCACCGCCGATGCGTTGGCCGTTATTGCTTCGGTCGGCCGAAGTGCCATGAAGATTGCCGACACTTGAAGATAAAAACACGCTGGGACCGCAACCGTTGCCCTGAAATTCTCAGCGAAATGCAGACGGACCCGTTTAAGTCGGACTTGGTGCCCAAGCTTTGCCCAGCGCGATCTTGAATTCGTAGACTTTTTTGCTCAAAACTTGGCACGTGTAGCTGCGCGAGTAAGGTGGCAATAACTCTGTGCTGCGGTTTACCTGCGGTCATCCAGAATGTTCAGGGCGTAGCGCGTGTGTCGCCGTTCGCCAGTTCTTATCATCGCGCCCTTGGAAACGAGGTCTCGCAGATCTCTTGTCGCCGTCGCGCGCGATGCTTGAGTGATGGCGATATAATTCTCGGCGCTGAGCCCTCCTTTGAACCCGTCGATGCCTTCGCGGAACATTCGGGCGATGACCTTTTCCTGCCGCTCGTTAAACTGGTTTCGGTAGCGTTCGTAAAACTTGGCTTTAGCTACGGAGAATTCGACGCGGACCAGCGTTACGCGTTGTGCTTCAAGGATCGTGTTGGCAAAGTAGAGCAGCCAATTTGTTACCGCGTTGCTCTTATTGCTGGCCTGCAGATTGTCGTAGTAGGCCTTGCGGTGGCGTTCGATCGTGGATGCCAAAGCGATGAGAGTTGGTTCACCCAGGCTTTGAGCAAACGCCTTTTCGCAGAGGGCACGGCCTATGCGGCCGTTGCCATCCTCAAATGGGTGGATGCTCTCGAAATAAAGGTGCGCGATACCGGCTCGCGTCAACGCCGGGAGCGGCGTCTTACCTTTAGGCGCGGTATAGTTGAACCAAGCGGTGAAAGCATCCATTTCGGCTTTGACCCGCGCTGAGGGAGGCGCCTCGAGATGCACTTTGGGCTTATCCAGCCGATTGGAAACGATCTGCATGACGTCGGCATGCTGGCGGTAACTGCCAATGGTCTCAATACGCCGTTCCCCCGACATCACCATCTTGTGCCAAGCGTAGAGAGTGCGATGCGAGAGGGCATGGCCAAAATGTAAATACACGTCGGCCATCATTTCCGCGATGCCGCGCTCGGCAGGCGGAATGCGCCTGTTCTCGCTGCCCAGCCCAAGTTGCTGGCGCAGGGATGATTGCAGACTCTCGCGGTTGAGGTATTCCCCTTCAATCGCGGATGTTTTCAAGGCCTCTTCACTGATAAGATCGATGCGTATCTGGTCGCGATCGTCAGAACCGACGTGCCGAAAGACACCCAGGAACTCACCCGATCGGAGCAGGAATTCGCTTTCCAGCGGTTCCAATTCTTCCTTATCGTAGGTAAAATGCGGCCAGTCAGCCTGCTCCCAATTCCATACCATGGAGTTATAGCGTACCTTTCTATAACTCATAGTTCCTTAAATAATGAGCGATAGCAATCCTCTCTATGCCTCAGAAACCGGGGTTTTGCCCTGGTACGCACAAGTTGGCGCTCTCTTGCGAAACGAAATCGGGGGGATTTCTTAATCGGCAGGCCGGTCGCTCCAAGCATCCAGGGCCTCCACAACGCCCTCCATCCACACACCAAGCACTATACGGGCATCATGCGCGGGATCGGGAAGGTGATGGTCCGCCGGAGAAATTCAACTCCGAAGGCGGAGCGCGCATTCCACGTCAGGTAACTCGAGCCATGATTTCAGATTGGATCGTCCTTGCGGTGTATAGCGAAGCGTCTAAGGACAGATTCCCAAATGCAAGTTGGCAAAGTAGATAATTAGCACCGGCCTCTTCGAGCTGATCAAGAAGAGCTTGTCGCGCGGAAGATGCCGTTCCCACCACGCACAATTCGCTTTCGATTGCTGCATCCAAGCTCAGCGGCAGATTTGGGGGCGTCTGGAGCGCATTGAGGTCGTAGAGGAACCTAAAGCTCTTGAGCCATCGTTCGTAAGCGGGTGCCGCGAGCGCATATGCATCTGTTTCCGATCGCGCGATCACGACCATGCGGAGCATTCCAAGAAATGGCCCTCGCTCGTCCGCGTCGGCACTGCGCTCCCGGCAGGCTCGGAATGCATCTGTAATTCTGCGAACAGAAGAGGCAGGTCCAAGGCACGCGATATTGGCGCCACTTGAAGCGGCCCAGCTGGCCGACTCGGGTCTATTGGTGGCGATCCATGTCGGTGGATGGGGGCGCTGATAAGATCTCAGCGTCAAAGGGACGTCATTCAGCTCAAAATGGCGGCCGCGATAGGACAGCGTGTCGCCCTTCATCGCCTTGATAAGGATTTCGCTGGCTTCCGCATAGTGACCTGGCGCCGCCTCCGCAGCAATCCCGAAGTAACCCAGTTCGACTGGGAGAGAGCCGCGCCCTATACCCAGTTCGACCCTGCCACCACTCAACTGGTCCAGCATGCAGATTTCCTCGAACGCACGCAGCGGATGATAAAGGGCAAGGAGCATTACCATCGGGCCGACGCGGAGGTGCCGGGTGCGCTGGACGACGCTAGATAAGAACAGATTCGGCGATGGGCCCCTCCCGTGCGGAGTGCAGTGGTGCTCTGCCAGATGATATGCGTAGAAACCAAGGTGATCGCACGCCTCTGCCAAACTCAGGCGATCGGCGTATTGCCGGGCAATCTCGCAGCCATCCTCGTCCAGGTGGTCGAATATGCCGAAGGTCAGGCCCAGGGGGAAGGCATTCTTCACGCGATTTCTCCAACTCTTTGCAACAGTTCGTGGCTCGCAATGATGCAAGCAAATTCAAATTATCGGTGCGCTTAATGGCCGGGGAACTATCGACTGGTTAAGGCAGAAGCAGCAGCCGCTGACGGCCGGCACAGCGGCATCGTTTCCTCCGCCCTTCCAGCTATCTCTCTGGCGGCCTCAAGGAATTCATCCATCTCGGTTTTCGTACCGATGCTGATGCGGATGTAATTTTCCAGCCCTGCATCCGGAAAGAAGGCGACGAGTATCTTTTGCCTTTCCAAGGCTGCTTGCCACCATGAGCCTTCCTGCCCCGGTGGCACACGCGCTAGCAGGAAATTTGCGTGAGAAGGTATTACGGAAAATCCGAGTTTCGACAGTGCCACTGTCACTCGCTGTCTTTCATGCTTGATGTGCTTGTGGTTCTCGGCATAGGCGGCGCGGTGCCCAAGCACACTGATGCCAACCGCCTGGCCGATCACATTCATGTTGAAGACGTTCTGGAGATCCCGCAGCCTGCCAATGACTTCGGGGTGGCCAAGTCCGAAACCGACGCGAATGCCGGCGGTGGCATAGCTTTTCGAGAATGTTCTCAAGATCAGGAGGTTTGGATAGCGATCGAGGAGATGCAGACCATTGTCCGGCGCAAAATCGACATAGGCCTCATCCAAGACAATCAGACGGTCTGATTGTGATACCAGGCGTTCAACATCGGCCACCGGGACAAACGTTCCGGTCGGATTGTTTGGGTTGGCCAGCAGAATGAACTTGGCATCTTTTGCCGGTCCCAAAAGCAAGTCTTCGACGGGCAAGGAATGATCTGCGCACCATCCGATTTCGAGAAATTGAGCACCCTGCAAACGGGCAAGTTTGCGGTTGAACGAAAACCCCGGCGACATCATCGCCATTCTGTCTCCTGGAACCAGGAAAGCTCTGTAGATAAGCCCGAGCAGTTCAGACGATCCGTTTCCGGCGATCACCTGATCCTTCGAGACGCCGTAGGCTTCCGACGCTGCTTGCCTCAAGCTGACGTTGTCGTCTTCTGGATATAGATATTGCCGTTCGAGAGCCGCCATCGCACTTTGCATTATGGCTTTCGGCAACGGAAACGGGTTCTCGTTCGTGTTTAGCTTGACGCAACAAGGATCCGGCGCCGGTTTGTCGGACAGCAGAACATCTAACTGTCCCGCTACTTGCGAAAGGGAAGAAAGCACAGTTTGCAGTTTTGCATCAGACATCAATTTTTCTCCGTTTCGGTCTCAGTGCGTCCGGTACGAGCTGGTGATCAAGAGATGGCCTGGACCACCGACGATAGCGCTGCCGTCAGACCCGGGTGCACGGTGGGGCGACGACCGCGGGGGCAGCGCGGCCTGTGCGATCGGATCGGAATTGCAGGAGCCCCCGCATCACTCGTCTCAAGGCGCCAAGGCACGAATGCTTGATTGTCCCAGCTACTCGGCTCGGTGATTTGTTCAAAGACGCTTGATCTCGATGCCGTATTTCCTCAACACGTAGCCGATCTGGCGCGGCGTCAGTCCGAGCAGGCGTGCCGCCTTTGCCTGGACCCAGCCACATCTCTCCATCGCCTGGATGACACGTTCGGCATCGGCCATTCTCGCAGAGTGGACTACCCCGACTGGGTCCAGCGGCGGCTGCCCTTCGGTCGCTGACGGCGGTGGGACGGCGGCAGAACTAACCCCAGCAGCCGGCGGCATGGCCCGAACCAATGGTAGCGGCCCGATCGGCGAGGGTTGCAGCGCGACTTTGCCAAGTCTGCAATTATGCAGCGCCTCGGCGAAGCATTTGTCTTGGCAGCATGCAAAGTCATCTTTCCCGATTGATGGCCCCGCCGCCAGAACCGCGGTCCGATACACGCAGTTTTCCAATTCGCGAATGTTGCCGGGAAAGTCACAGTTTACCAGTACTTCGATCGCGCTCGGATCGAAGGTCAACATAAGGCCATTCTCATCGTTGAAATTCTTGAGAAACTCAGCTGCGAGGAGCGGAATATCGCTGCGCCTTTCGCGAAGCGCCGGCACCAGCAAGGGAACAACACTGATGCGGTAGTAGAGGTCGGCACGGAACTCGTTTCTGGCAACTGCCTCTTCCAGGTTCTTGTTCGTAGCGGCAATGATGCGGACGTCGACTTTAATGGTCTGGTTGCCCCCGACCCGCTCAAACTCCTGCTCCTGCAGCACGCGCAAGAGCTTTGCCTGGAACGAGGCCGAAATCTCGCCGATCTCGTCTAGGAACAATGTCCCCTTGTCGGCGAGCTCAAAGCGCCCCTTGCGCGAGTTGAACGCACTTGTGAATGCACCCTTTTCATGGCCGAACAATTCGGATTCCAGCACAGTCTCGGGTAGCGCCGCGCAATTGAGTTTGATGAAGGGCCGCTTGGCGCGCGGGGACAACTCGTGGATAGCCTTGGCGACCAGCTCCTTCCCGGTACCGGATTCGCCTCGCAACAGAACCGCAATCTTGGCCTTGGCTACGAGCGCGACCTTCTCAAGCAGACCGCGCAACGCCAAACTGTCGCCAATCATCCCCTCCACGTGAGTGTTACGCTGCGGGGCCAGGCGCTTCTGCTTTGGCAGGGAGTCCTGCTTTGCCATTGGTTGTTCGCGGTCGCCCTCGAAAGAGCGATGCGACTTCACTGCCTGCCCTACCAGGTTGGCGATTAGCGGGAGCAGACAGAGGCTGTAATCGAGCCAAACTCTTGAGCCATGGCGCAGTACGTGGTCGATGGTCAGCGTGCCCACGACATTTGCATCGACGCGAATGGGAACGCCGACGAAGGACACTGGTATGCCGTCGGAAGCCCCGAGCACGTCCATGTCGGCGGCGAAAGCCGGATGAACCGCGATGTTCTCGGTGGCCAGGGGCTTGTCCGTCGCCAAAACCTGGTCGATTGCATTTCGTGGCAGGTACGTCCGGCAGCGCTCACTGCAGCTCTCGGTCCGGCCGGCGCCTGCGATGATCTCCAGTTCGCCATCACCGTCGAAAAGAGAGATGATGCCGTGCCTCATCTGCAGAAACGATCGCAGCAGGTCTACAACCTTGGCCAGCCTGACCTCGAGCCCGGAGGGGGCGGTGAGCGCTTTCGAAATTTCGTAGATGCCGGCAAGCGCGCTCGCGCGCGACGGCAGAATGGCGGGTTCCGACTCATCCCTTTTGGTGTCGTGCAATGATGTGCAGCTTGACGAAGTCTGCTCAGCACTGTCTTCAGATTGGCGACCATTGTCCTGATCTGACATGTCATCCTCGATCTTGGGCCGCGACAGCAACGCCGCGCCATCTGGATCTGCGATGTCCCCCGGCGTAAACGCATCATCAGATGGCATCAGGGCCCGAGCCACCGATGGCCGGCACCAACAAGAATGTCTTCGCACCGCGAGCCGCAGCATGATTGGCGCACTTGCTTACGGGTGAGAGCCGCTTACCGGAACGCTTGAGACGTTGATGCGGGTAGTCGGGATGTGTCGGCGGGAGGACGCCAGAGTTCCGCAGGCGACAAACTGCCTTGCATAAGATCACGTGTGGGTCACGGTTTTGGGCGTCGGTCAGGGCCTGACGAGGGGCAAGCCCGGAAGACGCCGGAGGCAAGGCTTGATGCATGGCTTGGCTATCCCTTACTGAACTGAGGCGCGGTTCAGGCTTCCGGAGCGCAACCACACGTTGCCCTACAGAGCGGGAACGAGGATGGCTAGTCAACCGAGCTTTCCTCGCATTTCTGAAAGGAAAGCAGGAGAACATGATAGAATTCCATCAACTGAGATTCGCCGACAGATCGATCTCGAACGGCAGAGTTACCCCGGCGTGTTCATGGATGCCCCGCGCGGTGAGCGTACGGAGGTCGACGCCTCCGGGATGCTGTCGGCGTTAGGGCGGCTCGTCGGACACTACGGCCCGAAGTGTCGTCGAGCGGCCAAAGTGTTCGCGCTATGAAGCATCTTCTGAGTCGCACTGATGCGCGCCAGGTCCGGTGAATCATTCGGTCTTATCGACGACCCGTCGGGATGCCACGGCTGCAGCGGGAGCGCGGTAAGAGCTAGCCTCGTGTAGGGAATCCTCCACTTCCGTGCCCGGCCGGGTCGCAAATGCGACAAAGAAGCGAGCGAGCACAGCGGATGCCAGAGTTAGCGACTGGTGGCTGTCAGGCTAAAGCAATGGGTGCAAAGCTGGCGTTAGTGCGGGATTTCGCCCGAGATGACGGCAACAGTGCGGAAGCTCGCACAACCCGCCCTTACTGAGGCTGCCTCACCGAGCGGAGGAATACCTTATTGGGCGCGGGCCTTCACTTGGCACGACACTTGCTGTCGACATGCCAGCAGCGCGTGACCGGAGCGCCGCGATGGGAGAAGCGCGGGAGGGAGGAGACCCCACCGCGACCCGGTCAGGGAGAGAAAAGCTGTTGGTTTCACCAATCCGAAGCGCGGGTCCTGCGCCCCGCAAGGCCTTCTGCGCCCAGCCCTACATTCAGGTGCTTACCGCCATCGCACTCGGTGTCGCAGTTGGGTATTTCTACCCGGACGTCGGCGAGAGCCTGAAGCCGCTCGGCGATGCCTTCATCAAGCTCGTCAAGATGATCATCGCGCCGGTGATCTTTCTAACCGTGACGACCGGCATTGCCGGTATGAATGACCTCAAGAAGGTCGGCCGCGTCGCCGGCAAAGCAATGATCTATTTTCTCACCTTCTCGAGCCTCGCATTGATTGTCGGTCTCATTGTCGCAAATGTCGTTCAGCCGGGTGCCGGCCTGAATATCGATCCGGCGTCGCTCGATGCCCAGGCCGTGAAGGGCTATGCCGCCAAGGTCCACGAGCAGTCGGTGACCGGCTTCCTGATGAACATCATTCCCTCGACGATCGTTAGTGCCTTCGCCGAAGGCGACATCATGCAGGTCCTGTTCTTCTCGGTGCTGTTCGGCATCGCTCTGGCGATGGTCGGCGACACGGGCAAGCCTGTGCTTTCTTTGCTTCAGGCGCTCCTCGCGCCGGTGTTCAAGCTGGTCGGCATTCTGATGAGGGCCGCGCCCGTCGGCGCTTTCGGCGCCATGGCCTTTACCATCGGCAAATATGGGATCGGTTCGGTGGCCAACCTCGCTATGCTGGTCGCGACGTTCTATTTCACCGCCTTCCTCTTCGTATTCGGGATTCTAGGCGCGGTCTGCCGATACAACGGCTTCTCGATCTTTTCTCTCGTGCGCTACATCAAGGAAGAGCTGCTGCTGGTCCTGGCAACGTCCTCCTCGGAGGCCGCACTGCCTTCGCTCATCGCGAAGATGGAGAACGCCGGCGCGAAGCGTTCCGTCGTGGGTCTCGTTATCCCGACTGGATATTCCTTTAATCTGGACGGCACCAATATCTACATGACGCTCGCCGCCCTCTTCATCGCCCAGGCAACGAACACGCACTTGTCGATTCCCGATCAGATATTCCTATTGCTTGTCGCGATGCTTTCCTCGAAAGGTGCCGCAGGTATAACAGGGGCCGGCTTTATCACCTTGGCTGCTACGCTCTCCGTAATACCAAGCGTTCCCGTTGCTGGGATGGCCCTCATCCTTGGCGTGGACCGCTTCATGTCCGAATGCCGAGCGCTGACGAACGTAATCGGCAATGCGGTGGCCTCGCTGGTTGTCGCCCGCTGGGAAGGCGAACTGGACGAAACGCGCATGAAAGCTGCCTTCTACGGGAGCTTGCCGAGAGATTAAACCGACCACGCGCCCCAGCAAGATTGCTGCAGCGCGACCAGCCAAGTCGCCGGCTCATCAGCCACCAAACAATCGGCTCGCCGGGTCTAAACAGCGGTTCGCGGGCCACAGATCAGAAGCATCAAATGCGGTGAGGACAAGAAACATGCACGCCCTATGGAAACGGACCGCGGACCGAGACGCGCCCGGGTGCGCCTGGAGCGCTGATCAATGTATAGGCCGTCGATCGGGGAGGATGCCGAAACCACTTTGCCGCCCCAATCCGTCGCCGGCACGCACCGGATGACGGAGCGCCAGCCCATCAAAATCGGAGCGACGGCAAAGCGCCCTACAATTGCCGATCTCGCCCGCGAAGCGGGGGTGAGCGTGGCAACGGTCGATCGGGTGCTGAACGCTCGCCTTCCGGTGCGGGAGGAGACCGCGCGTCGCGTCCACCACGCGGCCCACGCGATCGGCTATCATGCTGCGGGACTTATCAAACAGCGCATGGGAAAGGACCTGCCCCGCTACCGGCTGGGCTTCATCTTGAGGAAACCGGCCCAGCATTTCTACCAGGAGTTCGCGCGCGAGGTCGAGGCGTCGGTCAGTTCGGCCCACTGCTTCCACGGCATTCCGCTCATCGAATTCGCGCCGTCACATTTGCCTGGGGATCTGACGGCACTGCTTAAGGATCTTGGTAGCCGATGCCACGCGATCGCCATGGTGGCGCCAGATCACCCGAAGATCACGGCAGCAGTCGAGGAGCTCAAGGCGAAAGGCATCCCGGTCTTTTCGCTACTTTCTGACTTCGCCGCCGGCGTGCGCGAGGGCTACATAGGTCTCAACAACCGCAGCGTCGGTCGGACGGCAGCTTGGATGTTCTCCAAGGTCGCTAAACGGTCTGGCAAGGTGGCCGTGTTTGTCGGCAGCCACCGTTTCCAGGGTCATGAGCTGCGGGAAAGCGGGTTTCGTTCCTATTTCCGTGAGAACGAGCCAGCATTCGAGGTGCTGGATACGCTCGTCAATCTTGAGAAGCGACAGATCACCTACGAGGCGCTGCTGGATCTTATGCAGCGGGAACCTGAGCTCGTCGGCTTCTACATGGCCGGCGGTGGCATGGAGGGGGCTATCTCCGCGCTCCGGGAAGAGGGCAAAGGCCAGGATCTCGTCGCGATCGTGAATGAAATCACGCCGGAGTCGCGGGAGGCCCTCGCGGACGACATCATCACGATGGCGGTGGCGACGCCACTGCGCCGACTTTGCCAGGAGCTGATGTTGCTGATGGATCGCGCCATCAGGACCGGCACCGCGGAGACGCCGGGGCAGACATTTCTCCCGTTTGACATCTATCTGCCGGAAAACATCTGAAATGATGTGATCTATCGCCATGGCCGACATTCCTTTCATAAATGCCCGCGCAGTCCACTCCACTCGGGACAGTGTGCGCATTTCAAATGAAGTGTACGCTCTGCTCATTCAGATCGAGGCCGAAGCCGTGCTGGGGGATCTCCTCAATTCAATCACGTTAGATGAAGCTAAGCGTGAAGCTCTTACAAAGGAGCTTCGCCAGTTGTGGGAGCAGCGCTGCATTCGGCTGCATCCCTCACAAGCTGCTCGCGTCCGCCGATCGTTTGCTGGACGAAGCATAACGGGCCCACCAAAATGGCTCTTTCGCTTCATGCGGTGTTCCGAACAGGAGCGGTGCGTTGCCCAGAGTCGGACCGCTCACTAATGGTCGGGCGACGCCGAGGCCGGTCGGGGGCAGTTTTGGCGCCGTTTTGCAGCAATGCTTGCTGATGGCTCAGCGAAGTCCCCCGTGATCGCCTGGCTGCCGGAGAGGCAACCAGGCGTGCGTCCTTCAGCATTCCCAAACCTCACCGTCGACATCACGGCCATGATCGGCCTTGAGAACGCGCCATCGATCGAACCGAAAAGCGGGTTGGCAGGCCTTCAGGAGGAGGCGAACACAAGTGAAGCGGCTTGAAGCTCGGCGTGAAAGGGGAAACAACTTTTCCGGACATATCGTGAGCGTGGCAAACTCGCTCCCAAGAGGTATAGCGGCCCGGTGAAGGCTCGGGGAATTTATGCACTCCGCGGGCCACGAAAACGTGCTGCCCAGGGCAAGCCTATATTGGCTTTCCCGATTGCGCACGACGCCGCTGCGTGGCTCCGCAAAATTCACTCGGTCAGTACCGGGACGACGTTCCGACCAGGCGGCCGCCGCCGCGGTACTCGTGAAAGAAGGGTCGCCCCAGCAACGACTGCGGCGACGAGTAGCTTCGGTCAGGCTCCGTTCTTGTCGAAGAAGCCTGTCATGCTCTGCCGCTGCCGGACGACGCTCGATGCGAGTTCGACTCGGCTCGTGCCCTCGCCTCTCCCCGCTCGCCAATTCTGCGCAGCTGTCCGTTCTTCGGCGCCAACCGATGTCGGTTCATGTTTTTAATCAGCAGGCTAGCGTCGGTAGCACCGGCCTTCGGAGGTATGCCGTCCTGCATTGCCAGCGCAGATTGGATCGCAGCTCTTGAGCAGCTCCTTTCAGTTCGGATGCCAGCCGTCGCGCTACCATCGAAAACACGGGAGATAGCTTTTGCATGCTGCAGGAATCCACCATCTCCTCGGTCCCGAGATGGCATTGCATACTTGCTCTTAGGTGCTCATAGGAACCGGTCTGTTCCGGGGTGTGCGTCGCCAGCGGGGCTTGCTCGGGCGGTCGGATGCATATAGCTCGGCTACAGAAGAAGCGGCCAGACCTTCATCCGTCGTCTGCCGCGACTTCCTGCATAATTCGTGTTCACAAGGAACGACCTATGAGGCGGCAGCCCCGAGCATTCACGGTGGAGATTAGACAGAAGCGCAGTTCTCAAAAACGGAGTCGTTCGATCTGGAGCGATGTCGATCTTACCGCAGCAATGGCCGAGACAACAAGGGAACTCGAGGAGATGGAGTTGCCAAATGGTCGCCCTGTTGACTCAAGTGTTGTAGCGCTTGATGCTGAACACTTGCACAAACCGCGAGCGGAGTATCTCATGGCAAATCCCCTGGACGCAGAACCAGAAATAACTGCAACGCAACCGGCAGCCAAGGTAGAGGGGCCTCAAAAGAAGAAAGCCAAACGGTCGCCGAAAGCGAAGGCTGAGCCTAGGCCGCCTGCTCGGAAAGCGCCCAATGCGGCGTCTCAGGCGGAGGAAGCACCAGCAGCGACCGTGCGGACCGGACGTAAGATCTACTCTGAAAAGGAGCGCGCCCAGATGCTCGCCCTGATACAGAAGTCTATCAGTGGCGGCGCCACCCTCAAGAGCGCCGTAAAGCAGGCCGGCATTTCGGAACAGACCTACTATCAATGGAAGAAAGCTGCGTTGCCCGCATCGGTTGGTGACGATCTGAAGGACCTCGTCGCGCTTGAGGAAGAAAACAAACGACTGAAGAGCCTGCTCGCGGAACGCCTGCGCAAGGAGAACGCGGAACTGAAGAGGAAGCTGGGGTTTTAATAACGCTGAATCGCAGATCGGAGCGCCAGAATTCTTGTCCGACGCGCTATCGAGAGCTCATAGCTACGGGTCTGGTATCGGCAGTTCTGGTCGGAGGAAGCGGTCGTCGGTGACCCCGGAGAGGCCGCCGAGGTGAAGCAGCTGCTGCGCGACCGCGGTCCTAGAAAAAGATCACCTCAGGACCACCTGTGGTTGGCTTCGCGCACTCGCCCCCTTTGTCCGCCATCAGTTGCTCTTCGTCCGAAATTCCGAGAGTCCGCCGCCCTCCGCATCAGATCCAACCTTCGCCTTGCGGGCCCATCGAACTACCGCGGCCGCCCAAGGCGGTCCAATGGCCAGTCTTGACAATGGTGATCCGGCAAGCATCTGCATGAGCGGGACACAGGAGCCATCTCGAATGACTTCTCCGCTCAATTTGCCTACGCGCCTTAGACCGGCACTCGCGCCAGTAGCCCGTGTCGGATGAGATCGATGCTGGCGGCAAATGCGCCTGCAGAGTCATTCAACGCGTGGACTTCCTCGACGAGCTCAAGAGAAAAGGGACCTGTATAGCCGCCATCAAGTAGCGCCCGGATCTGGCTGCAATTGTCGGAGCCTCCCAGGAGGCGATCCGGGTGAACCCACAAGGTTGGATCGTTTATGCCTGAAATGTGCACGAGACCGGTCAGATCGCAGAAGAAGGACGTCTCGCCAGCGAGTGTGTGGTGGAATGTATCGTGCACAAGCCGGAAGACGGACTGGCCATCAACCCAGGCAATAGCGTTAGCCGCTTCGGTCTTCGACCGAAGCGAGGAGGTCTGGAAGCCAAGCGGTTCGATGAGCCCAACCAGACCCCGTGACTGAAGTATCGGCTTGAGCGCCTTCAAGGCGACGCGGAGATTGCCATTGCGCTCGCCATTGGCGGACCACGAGCCGTCGTTCACCGGCACTAGCATGAGCGCCTGGGCGCCACAGGCGGCCGCATAATCGGCGAGCTTGCTGGCCTCGGCCTTGCGGGCGGGAGTCCATTCGTTGAACCGCTGTAGGGCGTTGACTGAGATGATCGTGACGCCCGCTTCGGCAGCGGCAGACCGAACCTCCGCCGGCGGCTTGCCGCGCACAACAGCCTTACTGCAGGGATTATTCCGGATTTGCACGTCGGTCAGACCGAGATCGCGGGCGAGCGCGAAGAACGTCCTGACGTCAAGCCCGGGCGTCGCCATGTGGTCGAGTGCAAACCGAAGTGGCGCCTGGCGCACGGAGAGGCTTTCCTCCATGAAGGCGGCCGCCATTCTCGGCTGGCTGGCTTCTGCCGTTTGTTGATTTACGAGGCCGAAATCATCGGCATAGGGAGGAGAATCAATCGAACTGACCCGCTCTTTATTCACACGATTGTGCTTCATTGTGAGCCGACTTTCACGCAGCGGATACTACCGCGCCTCTTGAGAACATTGATCTGCTAGGCGAAATGACCGAAGATCGATCGAGGCTATCCAGCTGCTTCCGCAGAGTAGGCGCCAACCCGGAAAGATGCTGAACCGATCCGGAGCCAAACTGATGTGGCAGGCTGCTTCTTCGTAGCGAGGCCGATGCCCAGCGCGATCATAGCGCGTCCCTTCCAGGTCGGCACAACCTTCCTGGTTTCCCGTTTGGCCGCATACCACGCCGGGTCACGTAAGCATCCGGCCCCATGAAGGTGGCCAAGCCATCGCTCAGCGGCGGAACACGGCACTGCGGATTGGCCTTCGCGAGCTGGCCGTAGATCACGCCGTGCTCGCCCTCGCTTTCATCAAGCAAGAGGGGCAGTGACGAGGCGAAAAGTCATTGGGCCGTGGCAGTGACGAAGTTCGCCAGCGGCGCTGCGCGGACGCTCGCTCGCAGGAAATCGATATCATCATCTCGGAAGGCTGGAGGGGTGTACATCGGGGGAACTCCTTGTGTGCATTGCAGGTCAGATACTTGCAATCTGGCCCTCTGGAAACAGCCAGTTCGTTGCAATTGAAGCCGTCCAGTTGGTGAAGTGGCATGGCGGGGGATCATCGGGCTAACAATTTGGCGGTCCAACAATGAGGCCCTCCGGCTTCTGCGCCTCCGACATCTCTTGGCTTCGCCCAACCGTCCGTGGCTCCGCCGTCGCCAGCGTACCGCTACCGATCGAGTTGCCGGCGATAAAGATAGAATCAGGGGCAGCCTTTCTGGCGGCCCTGATGGGGTGCTGTTGAAGACACCTACCCGGAGATGGCGCATCTCGTGCGGCTCGTTCAAGGGAGGAGGAGCGGCCAGTGCATTATGGCCCACGGTCACAAAGAGCGCATGCTGCTGCCGATCGAGCGGGGCACGGCGCCCGGTGCCGTGATGCCATGCTGTCGGCCGGCCGGCTTAGCCGACTGCGCTACGCATGTAGGTCGGGCGGCAGCAGGGCGTCGCTGCGGTGGCTGGCCGTTCCCGGGGCAGCACGCGATTACCCGACGTTGCAGATCCATCGGATTGTGGCCGAGACTGCAAAAGCGCCAACCCCGTAAAGGGGCCCGGCCGGCACACGCTGCGTCACAGCTTCGCCAAGCCTGGAGGCCGGCGCCGAAGTCGGAGTTACCCGGGTCCTGCTGGGGCTCGACCCGCAGATATGCTGCAGGCCAGTCAGCTCGAGAACTTAGCCTTTTCAAGGAGGCGGAGAGCTCGCCCGACGGGTGAGCGTGCGGCGACTCGATCGAGATCGCTCCGTGCTGCCCGGCCTGCCTATCAGGTCGCGTATGCAGGCCAGCTCAGCCTCGGCAGCTCAAGGTCATGTCGGCGATCGAGCACTGCCGCACGGCACGTGTTACGCGGCCAACGGCAGATCGGGCACAACTGCCGTGGTCGTCACACACGTCGATGAGGCAGGCGGAAATGGATCGTGATCCGCATCCCCCTCGGCGGAGAGCGAGTCTCCCCAAGCATGGCAGATGTCTCGCAACCGCTTCGATCCGAATTAATCCGGCTTTCGCGACGAGATGTATGAAGGCTCGGAGTGCCAGGACTGAAGCTCGCCCCGGAGCGTCTGACGTCGAGATTGATCAAAGCAGCAACCCGAAGAGGTGCGCATCTTTGGACCGTGGCTACACTGGGTCGATTCGAATTATGAATGCGGTGCACCTTCCGCTGGCCTGTACGAAATGGCCAGAGGGGTTACCTCCTATCGACCTTCGCAGCCCCAGGAGACCCAGCTCGCAAAGGAACGCAGACTGCTTGGAGTGAACCGATTATCATCGGGGCGGGCACGTTCCTCAACCGACCCGCCTGTCGAGACTAGCGACCGAGGCTTTAGCGGTGGTGATTTCCTGCTTGTAGACCTTACACCCTGGTGCCAGCTCTCTCAGACCGCTCACGAGCATGTTAGCCGCCTGCTCGAGCGCCTCTTCCGGCATCGCTGCCAAGCTTTCCAAAATAAACCACATGCGGCCGCCCACCGTCTCCAACCGGGTGCGCGTGCTCTGCCGCCAATTCCAGCGGCGACATGTAGCTCCCAGATCGTCGCGCCAGATGACCTCCCCCTTGGAAGCGCTTTCGACGACCGCTTCCCCATTCAAAACAGTGTGGAAGGACTCCGTTCCTACGGCAATCGTCAGCCGCGGTTTGCCGACATATGCATCGAAATTTTCGCCGCCAATGGGTATTGAGAAACGCAGGCTCACTGCATTGTAGAGGTCAACGACAGGATTTATTGGTGGGATGCGGCCATCCTTCTCCACCCGTTTTTTCAATGCCTGCGCCGAGCACGGCGTCCGGTTTGGTTTCGCGCCGAACCGGACGTATGCCTCCGCCCAATTGGCCAAGTGCGCTTCTCCCCAGGCGGGTCCCCCCGCTCGGGCGAAATCGCAAGCCTCTCCCAACACGTCCCGAGCCATGACGCCTCGCGCACTGTCCTCTGCATCAACAAGAATGCTGATTGCGCGAAAGTCAGGTGCGATCTCTGCTATTTCTTCGTCGATCAGCGGAAAATCCAACAACGCTTCCTCCTTTAAGCCGGCCGCGATGGCGCCTCTGCTTCCACTGGATTTTAGAGTCTCCTCAAGAATTCCTTTCCCCAGGTCCCAGGGTCAGAGTACTGCCCGGACCCGGACTGGCCGACAGAGCCAGTCCTGGCAAGTCTTGCTGGTCTGCGATCACTGCCGGCGTGACTCCGGGGTCACGAGCCAGGCCCGTTCGCTGTCAGGGCGGGTATTGAGCATCTTGCCGAATCCTTGGCAAAGCTTTTTACCCGTTGGACAGCGCCAGTAAGGAGCCGAACGCCATTCTCGATCTGCCGAATTGTCAGGGCGGAATAGCCCATCACCAGTCCAATCCGGTCAGCACGGCCTTCATCTCGGATGTACAGCAATGAAATCGGATGGATGCCAACCCCGACCCGCCGCGCCTCTTCAACCAGGACGTCCTCCAGCGACCGAGAAAGATCCTTGAACCAGACGACGACATGCAGCCCTGCATCGGCCCCCTCGATGGCAATGCTGTCTGCGAACGCGCGTCGAAGGACGGCAAGCAGTGCCTCTCGCCGCTCGCCGTTAAGACGGCGGACGCGGCGGACATGGCTTTCATAACCACCGCTCTCGATGAGTGAGGCCAGGGCCTCCTGTTCCGCGACCGGAGAATGCCTGTCGAGAAGCTGCTTGGCCATCGCAAAGACGTCTTGCAACTCGGCCGGAACCACCAGGTAGCCGATGCGCAGCATCGGCGACAGTGTCTTGGAGATCGTGCCAACATAGATTACGGAACTGCGGTCTTCCAGCTTGTGCAGCGGGGGCACCGGTCGAATGTCGTACCGGTACTCGCCATCGTAATCGTCCTCGATAATATAGGCGTCATTGCGCCGAGCCCATTCGAGGAGCTGATACCGCCGCGAAATCGACAAGACGGCGCCGAGCGGGAACTGGTGCGACGGGGTGACATAGGCCAGCCGCGCTGGGATCTCCTGCAGCAACTCGGTCTTCATGCCCTCGCTATCGACGGCGACAGCGACGGGCGTGGCTCCTGTGCTGGCAAAGACTTGGCGCGCCATTCTATAGCAGGGATCCTCGATCACGAAGCTGTCAGAAGGATCGAGCAGCAGGCGCGCGCACATATCGAGGCACTGCTGTGATCCGCTGACGACGAGGATCTGCTCGACCTGGCAGCTAAGCGCTCGGGCACGCCACAAATATCCCTGCAGCGCCTGGCGCAAGCGATGCGAGCCGCGTGGATCGTGATAGGCCAGCCTTCCGGGGCTTTGTGACATCGCCGCGTTCATCGCACGCTTCCACGTCAGCGCCGGGAAATCAGATGGGGCGAGGTCGCCATAACGAAAATCGACCTTGAGGCGGTTGGGGAGGTAATCGCGCCGTGGCGGACTGGCGCGCAGTCGCTCGCCGTAACAGGAAAGGTGGATCGGGCCAGTCCGTTTCGGCACCGCGCTGGTCTCTTTACACCGGACTAGCGAAGATGCAACGCGAGGTCTTGCGCCTTGAATGACCTCGATGAAACCTTCGGCGACCAGCTGATCATAAGCCACGGTGACGGTGGTTCGCGACACACCGAGTTCATTTGCGAGGCCGCGTGACGACGGCAGCTGGCTGCCCGTTTCATAGATCCCACCCAGGATCTGCTCGCGAAGAGCTTCGCAGATCTGGCGCGCGCCGAGACCTTGCGAGCGAGCTGCCGACGCTTCAGGAGAAGGCTGGACCATTTCTTTCATCGCCAACTGGACGTTCCATCTGAGTTAGTGTGACGGCATTGTCCCCGAAATCAAGAGGGTTAAAGCCGATGACCAGCGCCGAAGATCAGCTTGAAGCCGAGGCAACATCAACGCCGTCCCGGAACGACGTCGGTCTCGCATTCGCCACCCGGGCCATCCATCATGGCTACGATCCGGCCGGCTTTTCCAATTCTGTTCAGACGCCGGTGTTTCTTACATCGACGTATGGATTTGAAAGCGTTGCAGCAAACGAAGCCGTCGCAGCGCTTGGCGGAAGGCTCTACGCACGCGAATACAACCCGACCACCGAGATCCTCGAAAAGCGGCTCGCCAATCTCGAAGGAGCCGAAGCTGGGCTGGTACTCGCCTCGGGGATCGCCGCCTTCGGCACGCTGATCCTTTCGCTGCTTTCGCAAGGTGACGAACTCATTGTCCACAAGACACTCTATTCAAATACGCTCGCCATGGTCGAGCAGGGGCTGCCGCAGTTTGGCATCAAGGTCGTTGCCGTCGACCTGTCGAATCCGAGCAATCTCAATGGCGCCATCACTGACAGGACCCGGCTCGTGTTCTTCGAGACGCCAATCAACCCGCTGAGCCGTATCCTCGACATCGCTGCCATTGCCGAACACGCCCATTCTCGCGGCGTGAAGGTCGCCGTCGACAGCACCTTCGCCTCGCCCGCCCTCCAGCGTCCGCTGGAACTCGGAGCCGACATCGTGATCCATTCGCTGACCAAGTACATCAATGGCCATGGCGATGCTCTGGGCGGTGTGATACTGGGCGATGCGAAAACACTGCACCTGCTGCGCGAAACTGGCCTGCGCTATCTCACCGGGGCAGCGCTCTCGCCCATGTCGGCGTTCCTGATTTTGCGCGGGTTGAAGACACTCACGTTGCGTATGGAGCGTCACAGTGTCTCTGGGCTTGCGGTCGCTCAGGCGCTTGAGGCGCACCCGGCTGTGGCTTGGGTTAGCTATCCATTTCTCGGCTCTCATCCCGACCATGAGATCGCGCGCAGACAGATGTCGCAAGGCTCGGGTATGTTGGCTCTCGGCCTCCAAACGGGGTTCGAGGGCGCGCGCCGTATGATGGACCGGCTCAAGCTGATCATCAGGGCGGTCAGCCTCGGCGACGCTGACAGTCTCATCTATCATCCGGCAAGCCTGACCCGCTCGCGCAAGTCAATCCGCAAGGACGCGCATTTGCCTGACGGAGTCGGCGACGACCTCATGCGTCTGTCGGTAGGGCTCGAAGACGCCGCCGATTTGATCGCGGATCTAGAGCAGGCGCTGGACGGGGTCTGATGCCCAACGCTTCACCCAATCTAACAACGGGAGCTTCAGCATGGCTTTCCTGAGCGGCCTTTCGGCCTTCCCAATAACGCCAAGCGACAGTGACGGCGGCGTCGATGTCCTGGCGCTTCGAAAGCTGATAGCGCGGCTTTGCGCAGCAAAGGTGGATTCCATCGGCCTGCTCGGTAGCACCGGCACCTACATGTATCTGTCGCGCGCGGCACGCCGCCGGGCGATTTGCGAGGCGCTGGACGAAACGCGTGGACGAGTCCCGCTCGTGGTGGGCGTGGGCGCTTTGCGCACCGATGAAGCGATACACTATGCAAGTGATGCGAAGGCCCTTGGCGCAGCCGCGGGGTTGCTCGCGGCTGTTTCCTACACCCCGCTCACTGACGACGAAGTTTTCGAGCATTTTTCGACAGTGGCGCGCGAAAGCGGCCTGCCGATCGTGATCTACGACAATCCTGCAAACACGCATTTTCGCTTCACGCCAGCGCTCATCGAGCGTCTGGGACAGCTGCCTGAGATCCTCGCTATCAAAAACTCAGTCGACAGGGGCGATGCTATCAAAGGCCAACTTGCGCACCAGAAAAAAATTGTGCCGAAAGGATTCTCGATCGGCTACAGCGGCGACTGGAATGCCACCGAGGCCCTGATCGCCGGCGCCGATACATGGTACAGCGTCCTCGGTGGCATCTTGCCCGATCCCTGCCTGAGGATGGTCCGAGCCGCTCAGCACGGCGACCACGCAGAAGCACACCGGATCGACGCCACCCTGGCCCCGGTTTGGGAGCTTTTTAAGACGTTCTCGAGCCTTCGCGTCGTCTACGCAATCGCCGAGCTCCTCGAAATCTGTTCCGCCGAGCCCCCACGGCCAATCAAGCCGCTTTCCGCTGCCGCGAAGGGCCAGCTCGCCGGCGTCCTGGACCGCCTCGGATCAGGTGTTGGATCGTAAGCCGCGCAACTTCATATTGCCGAGGGAAAAATGTACGCACCGACCCTTTCGATGACTAGCCGAGATGTTCTCCATAATCTGATCGGGAACAATGCGCGGCGTGCTGATCACGACGCCAATCACGTCCTCGTCAACGTGTTCGATTGGCAGAACGTCTTATCGGCGAGGGAGGTAGGCTTTCCGAGGCCGCCAACGCCTACATTTCTCCGGAAGAGTGTGCAGGCCAGACGACTTCCACTCGAAGCATCAAAGCCTTGATGACAGCATTCAATCGCTGCGCAGGATCTTTGCTTCAAGCGCGGCTGCCACAAAAGCCCTTCGAGCAGCAGGTGGATGGGCCTCACCACGCAATACCTGCAGACAAGCGTCCATCGCTACCCTCCGTTTCTCGGTCCGATGATGAAGGGCACGGATCAGGATAGCGGCCGCCTGGTTGACATCGAATACGATACGCTCAGAACTGTGGCGGCCAACCTGAACAACGACCGCCCTCTCAAATCTGTGCAAGCCGGTCATCTCTCCGCCCCCCAAGGCGATCATCCGTCAATAGGGCCCAGGGTCGTCTTCTTTGCCGAGCCGACACTGCATCTGTGAGCCGAGACAATGCCCTTTTGACCGACCCCGCGCTAGCCTCACACGCGCTTACCCGCTCTGTTCCGCTGCCGATCTGCAGGCGGGATCCATCGGTTGTCGGAGGTTGTTCCTCCAACATGACGGCGCGATTCAAAAAGCCGAATAGGCCCTTTGGGCGCTGCCCTCGCCATCGAAAATCTTGTCGATGACCTAAAGAGTAGCTTGATCAGGGAAGGCTCTCTTCTAGCGCGACAACCTTCGTGCTCAGCACGCGCGCTCGGTGCCGAGGGAGCGCGGCACCTCCCGTGGCGCGGGTGATGTGTGACCGTGCACATCCTTGCCTAGCGCTTGCGGTGGCGAGGCCTTCTACAGTGCCGCACAGCGATGCCTCGCAATTCTGGTGATTTTTGCGTGTCAGCCATTTTGTTCTAGATCACGCGGCAGACCTGATCATTCACCGCGCGGATGCCTCACATCCAAACAATCTAATTTACCGGTTCCTCATGATCCTGCATAGCGCGACAAAACCCACGGCTATGTTTTCCAGCCGTTTTCTGCGGTTGCTCTACGGTCACCTCGACAAGGATCTGCTATGCGCATTTGCGGTATCAAGCTGACTCACGACGGGGGAATTGCTGTCGTGGAAGACGGCAGATTACTCTTTTGCATCGAGATGGAGAAGCTCGACAATAACCTACGATACCAACATATCGAGCGGCTTGAGACGGTCGTCGCCGTTTTGACGGAAAACGGGCTTGCTCCGCGCGATATCGACCGGTTCGTTATTGACGGATGGGACGGTGAAATCCAGTCAGAATTCCAGGTTCTGAGTAACGGCTCCCCTATCACTCTCAACGGCGCGCCATATGTGGAGCGGGACGCCGAAGATCCCCTGACAGCCTATCAAGGTTCCGGTCTCATGCTCGACAGTGGGGTATGTTCTTATGAAAGCTACCCGCATGTTGTTGGGCACGTGGCTTCCGCATACTGCACCAGCTCATTCGCCAAAGCTGAGGAACCGGCATTTTGTCTGGTATGGGACGGCTGCATCTTTCCGCGGCTTTACTACGTCGAGCCAAGTGGAGTCCGATTTGTTGGGTGCCTGTTTCCGATGATAGGCCATGCCTATGCGGCCGTGGGCCAACATTTCGGTCCTTACAGGCGAGAACTGCGGACTGGCTGGAATCTCGGTATCGCCGGCAAGTTGATGGCCTATATTGCGCTCGGAGTGGTCCATGAACACATCGTGAATGTGTTTGAGGAGCTTTACGACGACCATTTTGCCTGGGATACGGACCTTGCTTTTGGCTACGGGAACAACAGCCACAGCGAAGACGCGTTACTCACGGCTGTGCACGACTTCTTCGATGCAAGCGCGTCGCGGCTAATCCCCGAAACGCCCGAGGACATACTTGCTTCGTTCCATGCCTTCGTGGAGCGTCTTCTCGTCCGGGGAATGACAAGGGCGCTGCGTGGGTACTCAGTCCCCAAAACCCGAAACCTGTGCATCGCCGGCGGATGCGGGCTGAACATCAAATGGAACAGCGCCCTTCGGGCGAGCGGTTTGTTCGACGCAGTCTGGGTGCCTCCGTTTCCAAACGACAGCGGATCGGCGATCGGTGCCGCTTGCTGTGCGCTGTTCGCCGACAAAGGTTTCGTGCATCTCGACTGGTCAGTCTACAGCGGGCCAAATGTGAGCCATGGCAAGGTTCCGCCTGGTTGGCAATCTGCTGCTTGCAGCCTGAAAGAACTTGCCGGCGTGCTCGCCGACAACAAGCCTGTGGTGTTCCTTGCAGGTCGCGCAGAGCTTGGTCCACGTGCTTTGGGAGGCAGAAGCATCCTGGCGGCCGCAACTTCGCCGGAAATGAAGGACCATCTCAACAAAATCAAAGTTCGAGAGCATTTCCGACCGGTAGCGCCAATATGCTTGGAGGATCGTGCACCTGAGATGTTCGATCCCGGCACGCCGGATCCTTACATGCTGTTCGATCACCGAACCCGTTCGGAGTGGAAAGAAAAAATCCCGGCGGTCGTCCATCTCGACGGGACTGCGCGCCTTCAGACAGTTTCGAGAACTTCTGAACACCCAATTGCAGAACTTCTGATAGAATATGAGAAACTCACGGGCATTTCGCTGCTCTGCAACACGAGTGCAAATCTCAATGGACGTGGTTTTTTTCCGGATGCGGCTGCCGCCTGTGAGTGGGGATGCGTAGACCACGTTTGGTGCGATGGGTTGCTGTTGACCAAGACAGGTGCAAGTCAATTCGAGGGCTGAGCGGCGGGCTGTAACGAACTTGAGTTACCGCGCTCTAGCGCTGCAATGGCCGGCAGCATCGCTGAGGGAGCCGGATACTGCGGGTGCGTGCGGTTACGGCTTTTGAAAGTGCCCTGATCTGACGAACGAATCTGATCGTCATGGCCGATAAAGCGCCGAGACTGTGCTGTTGAGCTGGCAAGCACGCGAATGCTTTTGCTTAGCGATGTGAATGGAGGGTTCGAACACCAGGGCCTGCACCGCCCTGCCGACCGGCACGCCATTCGTCTGCTGCGGTGGTGACAAGCTTGAGCGAATTAGCTGTTTGAGCTCCTTCTGCCAACGGAATCCCGCATTGCCTGCGCCTGCCGCGTTAATCGTTAATCCCTGGAAGCGTCCGCCTTGCCGTCCGCGACTTTGCTCAGCACCGAACCACTCCGCCATGGCGTCGGGCATGTGGCCGACCACGTTGACCCGACACCCTCCGTCAGTGTCAGCAAGTCGGAGTAGAGGTCCACATCCTCGAGCATGCTCCTTGCAGGACCCATACGTGCGAGATCGGTTGCAGGAACCCTATGCCGAAGAGCACAATTGCCAGCGCACGATTGGTGCCGTCGCGGGGTCGCTGCCGGTTCTTCTGACCGCCCGCGTCGTGCTCGGAATAGCGCTCGGAGGCTTCTGGTCGATGTCGGCAGCGTTGGCGATGCGGCTCGTTCCAGGTCACCTCCTGCGGCGCGCCATGTCGATCATCCGCACCGGCGTACCGTCGCTACCGTTTGTGCGGTTCAATCGGCGCCTATGTCGGCGACGTCTGGGGGGGTGGCGAAGCGCCTCCATGATCGCTGCAGTCTTCGGCGCGTTACACTGGTAGTGCAACTCATGACTTCTCCGAGGCTGCCTCCGATTGGAGCAGCCAGCTTCCGCAGTCTGCTGGATGTGGCCAAGAATCCGATAATCAAAGTCGCGATTTTGGTCGTCCTGCTGGTCGCTTCCGGGCACTTCGCCGGCTTCATCTGTATCCGCGCCTTCCTCGAGAATGTTCCCGCGTTCAATATCGAGACGATCTCGCTCGTGTTGCTCGCCTTTGGCCCTGCCGCCCCCTGCTCATAGCGATGGCCGCTGTCTCGCTGCTGATGTTGGGAGCATCGGCCTGGGCCTCGGCGATTGCGGTACCGTATGGGCCTTTGCCTTCGGCGCGGTGCCGGTGGGACTGCAGAATGCATGGTGCTGCGCGCCCCTCCCGAGCAGGCCGAAAACGCCGGTGGGCTGATGGCCGCAACGTTCCAAGTGGCCATCGCCGCCGGCGCGATTTTCGGCGGACTGCTGGTGGACGATGCCGGCGTTGCCAGTGCCTTTGCCTACAGCGCCGTTGCCTCGTTCCTCGCTGCCCTGACAGTGTTTGCTCGGACCGAAGCGCGAACCCTAGACCGCCTGACACAGGCCAGTGCAGCACGGGGAAAGATGCAATCGCATCAGCCGCGCGGTGCGATCCTGCTCACGATTTTTTGGCGGTTGCAGCCGTCGTCTCTGCGCGATCGCACGTTGTTGTCCGGTCGATTTCGACCAGCGGCGGCGAATGATGGTGCCGACGAGAGAACCTAAGAGTGCCGGACCGAAGCGGACCGCCTCGCCGTCGACCGCTCGCCTCGTACGGCTATTAATACAAGGGCGAACCCGTGCTTGATCCGTGTGAGGCGGCTTTCCATGCCTCCGGGGCGAAGCAGCTTTTGACTTGATTGCATTCCCGGCAATTGGGCGCGGTGCATAGGGGTAGACCTTCAGACTCGCAAAGCCTGCGGTAAAAGTACTTCTTCCACTTCATGTTTTTGGTGTTGCCGGCTACCAGCGTCGGAAAATCAGCACCACACTGTCATGCAAAAATCATCGAATTGGAGTCAGACCCAATTTTTTGCGTGCCGTTCGCCAGGAGCGCCCGCGGCTTCACATGCGGAATGCCTCCTGCAACATTATCTGCCGCATCCAGGTGCTTGCCGGATCACTGTTGTGAAGGGTGGGCCATTGGACGGCCTCAGTGAACGTGGGTAGTGGCAGGGGAAGTTCGACGATCCGCAGAGGGAAAGTCTTTTTGAAATGCTGAACCAGCCGGAAGGGCATGGTCGCTATACGATCTGTGCCTGAGACCATCGGCGGGATCATGCTAAAGGCCTGCACGATAATCTCGACACGTCTCTTGAGACCATGTTCAAGCAAAAACCGTTCCTCGATGGATGGCATCTGCGCACGGCCGACCCTGAACGCAATGTGCTTCATCGACACGTACCTCTCGAATGTAAGCTGCTGTGGCAGCTGCTTGTTCGTGGGGCAGCCTACGCACACGAATGTCTCGTCGAACAGCACCGCTCTTGGATGCGCGCTCGACATGAACAATTCCGGAAGAATCAGAAAATCGACGTCACCGCGCCGGAGAAGCTCATCGAGATCGTCGTCGAGCGGCAGCAATTCGAAGCTGACGGCGGGTGCTTCGCGTGCAACACGCTCCACGACCTTTTCAAAAAACACGAGTGTGGCGAAATCGGAAATCATGATCCGGAAGCGGCGATCGGATTGAGCCGGTTTAAACGGATCCCAAGAAATAATCGAGCACTGTATGTGCAAGAGTGCGCCGCGAACAGCGGGGGCGAGTGTTTCCGCACGCGAGGTTAGAACACGTTCGCGGCCGCTCATCGTAAACAGTTCATCGTTGAAATAATCGCGCAGCCGGCCGACGGCCGCGCTCATGGCCGGCTGACTTAGGTTGATGCTGCTTGCCGCCGCCGTGAGGTTGCGCTCGGTCAGCAGTGCGTCGAGCACAACGAGAAGGTTCAGATCAAGGCCTTTGAAACGCATGCCTCATCTGTCCGTAACGTGGTTGCTTGTCATCGCGACCATTGTGGGTGGCTAATTTATTGCAGGTTGAGATTTGAGCAGACTTGGGCGTGGCGGCGCTCCGACAAGGATCTGCGACACATATCCAAGGTCGCGCGCAATCTTGCGAATTGCCATCGCCGTGACGACAATCGCCACTCCAACCACACTTGCGAACGCGATTCTGGTCGTGAGATTCCAGAGTTCTCCAAACTGTATCACATCCATGAGGCGAAACACGGCACCCTGGACCAGGTACAGCAGCAGCGTGCTCTGACCAAGCTCCACCGCGACATACTGAGCTACTCTAGTTGAATGGACAATTCTCCAGCACTGGAACATAAGCTGCATCGCTACTGCAGAAGCTGTTGCAGAGCCAGCGAACATCATAAACACTTGTTTAGCTGACTGTTCATCATGAATTAAAACAAGATTGTTGTAGACGTAAGTCTCCTTGCCCCACCCAAGGAAGCATAAGAAAGCTGTTATCGAAAATAAGACCAAGAAAAGCGATTTGTGGCGCCAGACGATATTTTTCTGCCATCCGATCGGCTGGGCAAACAAGAACCCCAAACAATAAAATGGGTAAGTGTATCTTAACGACGGGGTTATTGACAATGTGATGGGCGCCAATGCGACCCCAATTGCGGATGCGCTTATGATCCACATCGATAGTCGATTGAAAGTTGCAAAAAATCTAACTAGAACGAACGAAATAAACGCCGCCCATATGAACCAGTATGTTCCAATGACCTCCTTCGATAGGTCCAGCAATACACCAGTTAAACTCTTCGTTGGATAAATCATGGCGGACTTTAGTGCGAAAATAAACGCACACCAAAGAAACATTGGCAGTAGTAACTGCACTGCTCGATTACGGACCCCTTGAATGAACGTTTTTCGCAAAATTGCCCCAGAAGAAACATATCCACTTATCGCCATAAAGAGAGGCATATGAAACATGTATATCGTCTTATAATACGGAGACATCCAAAAATCGTCAGTGCCTCGATAAATTATATATTGTAATAGGTGCCCAATTATCACTAAAGTAATTAATATACCTTTGGCGAAGTCAAGGCTTAGGTCTCGGTCGTTTGTCTCTGCTGGGCGCGAGCCGCGTCCCTTCGCTCCGACTGTTATTTGATCAAGCATCAGACTCCAGCCCATCTGTTGCGGTTGCTACCGGCCGTTTCTGGGCACGGCGAGCACGCCAGTTTCGGTGAAAAGGATCGAATTTTACGCGGATCGCGGCGTGGTATCGAGGGCCGACTGGCTGCAACCGAGCGGACGAAATCCCAGTGCCTGATCGCAAACCTGGAGCGCAGTGGCGGTCGCGATCATGTGTGGCGACGCGATGGCCCGGCACTATGGTCGCCAGGACGTCTCTGCAGAACCTCTCAAGATGATTCCGCAGCGTGTGCCGAACCGTGCCAAAAGCGAATGGAATGCCAATCTGCTGCTGCACCGGACGCATGACGTGGATAGAATGGCTCATTCCGAGTCTCTCAAGATCCGGATGCACCCTGTACAATCCGAGTTCGCCTACCAAGAAATCAACCTCGCCAACCGTAGTGAACGGCGCAGCAGGTCCAAGTGAGCCGCTACGCCGTGCACATAGAGCCGATTGCGC
Organism: Mesorhizobium sp. WSM4806; assembly: GCF_055811635.1. Taxonomy (NCBI): domain Bacteria; kingdom Pseudomonadati; phylum Pseudomonadota; class Alphaproteobacteria; order Hyphomicrobiales; family Phyllobacteriaceae; genus Mesorhizobium; species Mesorhizobium sp. WSM4806. Next base: position 94,125 of record NZ_JBVVQZ010000012.1, read on the forward strand.
GAACCTCCGGCCTTGCACCGGCCCAGCTACGACCGCCTGAAAGCCCCTGTCGGCCCATAGGCCTTTCGGAAGAAAGCGGAGAGCTCGACATGGTCGGCTACTTGCAAGTCATTTCCCAGCACACGCTACAGAAGCCGTGGCGTGATCGGGTGCATGTCAGGTCCGGTCATCTATGCAGCGCCCTGGAAGTTTGGTAAAATCGATTGTTTAGATCGCGAGCATTCACGCTATGGATAAGTGAAAGCGATGCGCTTCAAAGGCCTTGATCTGAACCTTCTCGTCGTGCTCGACGCACTGCTGACCCAGCGCAACCTCACGGCGGCGGCAAGCAGCATCAACCTAAGTCAGCCGGCCATGAGCGCGGCCGTCGCCCGGCTGCGCGATTATTTCAACGATGAACTGTTTACGATGAGCGGCCGCGAACGTGTTCTAACCCCACGTGCGGAAACACTCGCCCCCGCTGTTCGCGGCGCACTCTTGAAAATCCAGAGCTCGATTATTTCTTGGGATCCGTTTAATCCGGCTCAGTCCGATCGCCGTTTCAGGATCACCCTTTCCGATTTCGCCACACTCGTGTTTTTTGAAAAGGTCGTGGAGCGTGTTGCACGCGAAGCACCCGCCGTCAGCTTCGAATTGCTGCCGCTCGACGACGACCCCGATGAGCTTCTCCGGCGCGGTGACGTCGATTTTCTGATTTGTCCAGAATTGTTCATGTCGAGCGCGCATCCAAGAGCGGCGCTGTTCGACGACACGCTCGTGTGCGTAGGCTGCCCCACGAACAAGCAGCTGCCGCAGCAGCTTACATTCGAGAGATACATGTCGATGAGGCACGTTGCGGCCAAGTTCGGGCAGAAGCCCTCCGTCGAGGAGCGTTTTTTTCTTGAGCATGGCCTGAAGAGACGTGTCGAGGTTATCGTGCAGGCCTTCAGCATGATCCCGCCGATGGTCTCAGGCACAGCTCGTATATCGACCATGCCCTTCCGGCTGGTTGAGCATTTCAAAAAGACTTTCCCGCTGCGGATCATCGAACTTCCGCTGCCGCTTCCCGCATTTACCGAGGCCCTCCAATGGCCCGCCCTTCACAACAGTGATGCGGCAAGCGTCTGGATGCGAGAGATATTGTTACAGGAGGCGTCGAGAATGAGTTCTCCGCGGGACGCCAAAAAGGGTCGCAAGCCCTGATTGACTACCGCGTCTCACACCGGCACTCGTGTCAACAGGCGTGTCGAACGAGATGATAGTCGCGGAAAGAGCGCCTGCGAGGTCGTCCAGCGGGTGGCTTTCGTCGACAAACGGTGCGAATGAGAAGGGGCCCCCATAGCCGCCATCAAGCAGCGCCCGGATCTGGCTGCCATTGTCGGAACCGACCAGGACGCGATCCGGGTAAATCCAGTGGATTGGATCGTTCACTCTTGAAATGTGCACGAGACCGGTCAGGTCGCAGGAGAAGAACGTCTCCCCGGCGAGCGTGTCATGAAACGTGTCGTGCACGAGGCGGAAGACGGACTGGCCATCAATGGCGGCAATGGCCTTAGCCGCTTCGTTCTTCGATCGAAGCGAGCAGGTCTGGAAGCCCAGCGGCTCGATGAGACCGATCAGGCCGCGCGACTGGAGAATCGGCTTGAGCGCCTTCAAGGCAAAGCGGAGATCGCCCCGGCGCTCGCCATTGACGGGCCAGGAGCCATCGTTGACAGCCACCGGCATGAGCGTCTTGGCTCCGCAGGCCGCCGCATAATCGGCGAGCTCGCTCGCCTCGGCCCTGCGGGCGGGAGTCACTCGTTGAAGCGCTGCAAGGCATTGATGGAAAAATCCCAACGCCTGCTTCAGCGGCGGCAGACCGGACGTCCGCGCCTGCTGAGACATCGCCTGAATCGGTGTAATGACTGAAGCTGGCTCGCAGCCATCCATCTGCTTCAAGCTAACCCGCCGACCCGGAGAGATGCCCAACCAGATCGGATGCAAAATTCAGGCAGCAGGGTGCTTCGCCAGAGCGAGGCCGACGCCCAGCGCAATCATCGCGCCGCCCGACGCCTCCCTCAGGCGGCGGATCAACCTGGGACGCGCTGTCGCGCCGTCTTGAATGCCGCTGGCCACGAAGGCAACCACGATGTCGGCGAGCGTGTTGAGCGCAATCGACACGGAGCCAAGCACCACGAATTGCAGAGCTACGTGCCCTGCGCTCGGGTTCACGAACTGCGGAAGGAAGGCTAGAAAAAAGGCTGCCGTCTTCGGGTTGAGAGCCTCGACCAGCACCCCTTCACGAAACGCCCGCCGGGGTCCGACTGAACGCACCGGGGCGCCATCATCGCCAGTCGCTCGGCGCGCGGCTTGAAAGGTGCGAAAGCCTAGCCAGACGAGGTAGACCGCGCCGAACAGCTTCAATGCGGAGAACAGTTCCGAGCTCTCGAGCACGATCGCGGAAACACCTAGGCTTGCTGCGAGGACGTGGATCATGCCCCCCAACCCCGTGCCGAAGCTGGAAGCGATACCCTCCGGACGACCGCCGGCGAGCGTGCGCGCGGCAACATAGAAGATGCCCGGACCGGGCGTGATGGCGAGCACGGAGGCCGCGGCGAGGTACAGGGCGAATGGGGCCAGTTCTGGCATCATGGTCGATTCCGACAAAGTTCATGATTATTTTGGGATGAGAGCGGCGAGCTCGCGGTCAGATGCCCGCTCGCTCGCCGCAAGGCCCGCGGCCACGCCATCGCGGTCGGCCGCGTTCCGGTTCTGACTCAGTTTGCGCTTGCCCTCCAGCCTCGTGATCGGCATGCGCAGGCCGACGATTCCGCGGAGTTGCGCCTGTACAAAATCCGGCGGTGCGTCCGACACCGCCCAAGGCGAGGCGCGCTCGCCCTCGTGGTGGTCGGTCAGACGATTCACGACGTCCAGCAGTCTTCCCGCATGCTCGAAGAACTCGACCGGACCATAGGCGTGGACGGCGATGTAATTCCAGGTCGGGACGACCTTCCCGGTTTCCCGCTTGGTCGCATACCATGCCGGCGTCACATAAGCGTCCGGCCCCATGAAGATGGCCAAGCCGTCGCCCAGCGGCGGAACATGGCACTGGGGATTGGCCTTCGCTAGGTGCCCGTAGATCACGCCGTGCTCGCCCTCGCTCTCATCAAGGAAGAGGGGCAGTGGCGTTGCGAGCGGCCCTTCCGCCGTGACTGTAACGAAGTTCGCCAGCACCGCCGCGCGGATGGTCGCGCGCAGGGACTCCTTGTCGTCGTCGCGGAAAGCGGGAGGGATGTACATGGCGAAGCTCCTTGCGTTACCAGTCAGATACCGGCACTCTGGCCTGCAGGAAACAGCCAGTCAGAAGCTATCGACGTGGTCCAGTTTGTGAAAGATGGCATCGCACCCGATCATCGAAGACGATCGAGGAGCAGATCCACAGCGGGGTTTGCGAGTCGGAGAACCCCTGGTCCTTCGCAGCCGAGGGGTCGGGCATATCCCGGCAATAGCGACTAGTTTGCCAAACCTTGTGGACGCAGCCCGCGATCCCGGAGACCATATTGAAAGAATCGTCGAAGAGGTTCCGGCGACGCCAGGCAATGCCGAGAGGCTGCGCGGGTCCTCATTGTAGCAGGTGACAACAAACGTCTACGCTTAGTCAACGGGTCGGAGCCGACAGTTCGTCCGATGTCGGCGAAGCCTGTAAGCCTTCATAAGCGAGACCCAAGGCACTGGCTGGGAAAGCAGGTCCATAGGATCTCGCATTTCAGTGATGTTCTGGAAGCGGGCGAATTTCATATCCGCAGGCATCTAATGCCGGAATCAGATTGGATAGCGCCATAACGGTCTGGTTGCGCAGACCGGCTTGAGTGCTCCGTCTCGACTCGTCGGGAGGACAACCGTCGTGCAAGAGCACGATTGCGCCGGGCCGGACCGAGGCGAGCACAGCATCGACGATCGCATCGGTGCCGGGCCGCGACCAATCTTTTGGGTCTATCGACCAATGAAGGGCCGCCAGCCCGGCGATCTCTGACGCAGTGAACACTTCTTCGCTCCAGGCGCCGTATGGCGCGCGAATGTAGCGGATCGAGGCCTGGGGGCATGCTACCATGATGGCACGGTTCGCCTCAAATACCTCACGTTGGACGTCGCCCAAGCCGCATTTGGACAGATCCGGATGAGACATCGTGTGGTTGCCCACCTCATGCCCTTCTGCGATCATTCGCTGGATGAGGTCCGGGTGCTCTGCGGCGTAGGCACCAATCACGAAGAAAGTCGCTGGCACCCGATTTTGCGCCAGCACATCGAGTATCTGTGGTGTGAAGAATGGATCGGGACCGTCGTCAAACGTCAGATAAACGCTCCGACGGCCGGTTCCATCAGCGCATTCACTCTGCACCTCCCATCCGTCATCAAGATGTCTCATAGCTCCGGATCCTTCCGGTCAATTGTTGCATCGGTCGGCCATTCGCTCATCGGCCGCGCAATCGGGCATAATCACGAGGAGCACGTCCTCCACGCGAGGCGGCATGTCGAGATCCAGCACTTCTGAGTGGGACCGCACGCGAACATCGATACATCGTGGCCGGGCCGTCTCTGCAGAACGTCTCAAATTACCAGCGCATAGCTTTTCATTGCAGGGTCAGTCCCCCCGATAGGGTTTTCGGAAGAACTCGGAGAGTCCGATATGATCGGATACTTGCGACTGGTTCTCCCGGCACAACCTCCACCGTCCTTGGGAGCGCATGGGAAACCTCGACTTGTTGATCCTTGGGGTAGGCGCCTACGCTAGTTGGGGGCTTGTGGCGAAGCCGACGCGATGCAGCTTGCGCGATCACCGACGTACCTGGTCGAAAAGGGGATCGGCTCGCTCAATGTTCGGCGCAGACCAGAATGCACACACCAGAAAAATGCTCCTCGGAGCCAACCGCATACATCGACAATCTCCCTAGCCTGCATCCTTGAATTCTTCCTATGCAATGTCCTGTCCGATAGTCAAAATCGAATGTTTCGATGACAAGCATCCATGTTGCGGATAGATGAGACAATGGCCCTTGATGTGAAGCTCCTCGTCGGCTCCACGCACTGCTGACCGAGCGCAACGGCACGGTGGCGGCAAGCCGGATCAGCTAATTCAGCCGGCCATGAGCGCGGCCGTCGCCCAACTGCTTTCAACCATGACCTGTTTACGATGAGCGGTCGCGAATGTTCTAACCCCGCGTGCGGAACCGTCGACGTCTCAGTGTTGAGCGACGACGTCGCGCAGCATCTCGACGCCTTTTTCGATCTGCCGGATGCTCAAGGCGGAATAGCCCATGACAAGCCCGGCGCGGTCGGCTTCGCCTGCTCCCGGCTGCCGATGATAAAGCGGCGAAATCGGGGGCAGCCCCAGACCGGCATGTCGGGCGGCTTCGACCAACGCTGTTTCACGCAATCGCGGCAGGTCGTTGAACCATATGACGACGTGCAGTCCAGCGTCGGCCCCTTGGACGGCGATCCGATCTCGGAAAATCCGCTTCAGGTTGGAAATACCTCCCGGCGCTCGCCGTTAAGGCGGCGCACGCGGCGCACATGCCTTTCATAGCCGCCGCTCTCGAACAGAGAGGCCAATGACGCCTGCTCCGCCACCGGAGAATGCTGGTCGGCAAACTGCTTGGCGGTTTCGAAAACCTGCTGCAATTCCGCCGGGATGACGAGATAGCCGATGCGCAGCATCGGCGAGAGCGTCTTGGAGATGGTGCCGAGGTAGATGACGGCCCCATGATCCTCTAGGCTGTGCAGCGGGGGAACGGGGCTGATATCGTAGCGATATTCGCTGTCGTAGTCGTCCTCGATGACGTAGGCGCCCTGGTCGCGCGCCCATTCCAGGAGCTGATGCCGCCGCGCGACCGGCATGATGCCGCCGAGCGGAAACTGATGCGACGGCGTCGCATAGGCCAGCCGGGCCGCGACCCCCGCCAGTTGCTCCGTCTGCATGCCGTGCTCGTCAACCTCGACGGGAACGGGCGTGGCCCCTGTACTGGCAAAGACCTGGCGCGCCATCCTGTAGCAGGGGTCCTCGATGACGAAGCGGTCCCCTGGGGCGAGCAGCAGGCGCGCGCAGAGATCGAGCCCCTGCTGCGAACCATTGACGATGACGATCTGCTCAGGGTCGCAGCGCACAGTACGGGCGCGCCAGAGTAGCCCTGAAGCGCCTGGCGCAGCCGGCGCGAACCGCACGGATCGTCATAGGCTAGCCGTGCCGGCCGCTGCGCCATCGCCGCGTTCATCGTGCGCTTCCAAACCGAGGCTGGGGAATCTGAGGCCGCCAGGACGCCATACCGGAAATCTACCTTCAGCGTGTTCGGCAGGTGATCCCGCCACCGCGGGTTCCCACGCATCCGTTCGCCATAGTCAGACAAGTGACCCGGGCCGCCCCGTTTTGGGGAATTAGCGGCCCATTCCGATCAGGCGATTGCCCGAGAGCAGATGTCGGGCATCGCCAACGCTAACCCCTGCGTGACCTTGACCAACAGACCCTCGGTTTCCTGAAGATGGCGTCGTCGAAATCTGCACCGGCGTCGTATTGCCGTAAATCAAGGATGCCAACAACAGGGCCGGATGAATGGAGGCCGAAGCATCAAGCCGCATAAAGACAAGATCGTCGCCCCACCGACGCATTTTGCCAAAAGCAGCTCAACGACGAACATGGCGGCTTGGCGCGCCGAAGGGCCGCCGCCTTTCCCGCAAGCGGCCCAGCCCGCTCGCCACCGGGGTCAACCCACGCCAATCTATCCACCAACGCTCGTCCCATCCGCTATGCGCAACACCAAGCTGATGTCGCAGGGGCGGTCACCGACCCGGTACGCCGTCGAGAAACGACGAACTCGTGCTGTCTTGAGCCACCGGTAAGCAAATCCATTGCTGATCCGCGTCTGCAATAAGCGTTAGCTGGAGCGAACATGCATGCTCGCGGCAGACGCAATCATCAGGACCCTTGCCTCGGTCAATTGGATTGGAGACCATCATATGAAGGTGCAGACCGGTGTTTGGGCAGCTGTTATCGGTCGTCCAGACTTTGGCATCAGTTTTGGTGGACGCGAGCAGCTTGCGAGGGATGCATCCGAACGTGGCGCTGCTCCCACAATCCTCGCAGCTCTCCTGCGAGAGCCTCGCGCTGGCCCTGATCCAGCGTAATTGTGTCGAGGAGATCCGCGAGCACGGCTTCGCCTTCGATCCGCGTCAGCAGATCGAACAGGTCATGTGAAATACGCGCACAGTCACGGTGATCCGTTCGGATTTCGCAGACGGTCTCGTGGCGATCCTGCGCCGTGTATGCGCGGACTTTATGCAGGGATACATAGGGCGGCAATGAAACAGCGAGCGCAGTCCAATCCTGCAGCGTTGCGGCCCGTTTTTTGACGAGGTACGGCCCGACCACAAGTCCATCCAGCTCTGTCGTCAGGAACGTGGCAATCGAGTCTGCAACTGAATCCACGATCGGCTCGGCATTGTTGTTAAAGGACGTATTGAGCAGAATTGGGATGCCTGTCCGCTGCTTGAAGGCATTGATGACGTCCCAGTAGGCCGGACTGGCCTTGCGCGATACTGTTTGCAGCCGAGCCGTACCGTCGACATGCGTGATGGCGCCGAGCAAATCACGCTTGGAATCACGCACACGAACTACGAAATTCATGAAGGGAAATTCGCACGCACTGCCCGGGAGGTCGAAAAATTCGCGCGCATCCTCCTCCAAAACTGATGGGGCGAACGGGCGATATCCTTCCCGCTTCTTGACCATAGCGTTGATCCGGTCCTTGTTTGAAGCGGGCCTGGGGTCGGCAAGAATGCTGCGATTTCCGAGCGCTCGCGGCCCGAACTCCGAACGACCTTGCACCCAGCCGATCACGGCGCCACCGACCATCCACTCGGCTGCCCTATCCGCCACCTCCTCAGTGCGTTCAAACTCCAGGTGCCCCGCCCATGCCTTTAGTTCCTCTTCGACAGCGTGATCGCTCGCGAGTTCCGGCCCCCAATAGACCTCCTGCAATCGCCTACGCGGCGCTGGGCGGCCCAACTCATTAGACACGATTAGCGCGGCGCCTAATGCGCATCCAGCGTCATGCGATGCGGGCTGCACGAAGATGTCTTCGAAAAGTCCTGAATAGAGCAGCTTGCCGTTCATGGAGCAATTGTGCGCAACTCCGCCGGCCAGGCACAACCGCGTCATCCCGGTGGCCTCACGATAATGGCGAAGAATGTGAAACACGATGCGTTCGAGCGCTTCCTGTAACGACGCACTCACATCCATATGCTGCTGAGTGAATGGCATTCCCTTTTGCCGAACCTGAATGCTGCGGAGCAAAGTCGGACCGATACGGTCCAGGTGGACGCGATACTCGCCGTTTGCAGAGAGTTCATAGAATTTCTCGAAAAGCTCGCGATAGGGAACGGGATCGCCGTAGGGGGCAAGCCCCATTACCTTGTATTCATCGAACAAGCCGTAGCCGAGATACCGGATCGTCTCGAGATAAAATTGCCCGAGAGAATTGTTCTCCGGGAAAGTCGCAAGTTGCGTAATTTCAGTACCAGATCCTACCGCCACAAGGCCCGACAGGAAATCACCAGAGCCATCAATCGCGAAAATCAGACTTTGCTCGAAGCCCGACATTGCAAAAGCACTCACGGCGTGCGCCTGATGATGACTTACAAATGAGATACGCGAAGCGTCGAGCTCGGTACCGAACTCCTGCGCCAACAGCCTCTGCATCAACAGTTTAGCGTCCAACGGAATGGAGGCGTCCGGCTGGGAAGCTAGCATGTTTTCGAGCATGGCGTTGCTATAGGCTTCGGTAGCGTAGAACGCCACACGATCGATTTCGCTGAGCTGAACCCCAGCGGCTGAAAGACAGTATTGAGCCGCACTAATTGGGAGCTTGTTGGAATGTTTGATCCGATTGAGGCGCTCCTCTTCTACCGCCGCAATGACCTGTCCGTCCCGGACGAGCACCGCAGCGCCATCGTGCATGAATGTGTTTGAAATCTGAAATCTGTTTTCATAGACTTTGTCCAATCCGCCGTTCAATCCTAGACACAGCATCTCGCTCTCCATTTGTCGTACAGGAATATTAAATTGGCCGTCTGATCAGAAACACAGGCCGCGTTGTCGTTCGCGCCACGAACGCCAGTCAAACATGATCGGGCTCAAAGAAATTCTCTTCGGCCGGGATCAACATGACATCCTGTGATCGAGGTGCCGGGCGGCCCATAACGTTGATAGATTGAGTGGATGCCACCGAAGACCCTCCGTGGCATGCCGATTTCTGTTGGCGATGTCGTTTTTATTGGCAGCACGAAGTCCATAGCGCATCGTTTATCTCCTTCTCTTCGCGTCAGCGCATCAGTCGGCGGCGCAACAGCGCCATCGAGAGGAAGAATGGCAACAGCGCGTACAGGCCGAGCACCCCGATGTGCAGGGCGATGCCGACGATCGGGCGATCAAGCATAACCGGACGAATGAGGTCGATTGAATGTGACAGCGGCATGCATCGCGCTATCTTCTGAAAGGCGTCAGGCAGCTGATTCAATGGGAAAACGGCACCGGACAGGAAGAGCATAGGTGTGAGGACAAGCGTCTGGTAAAACACGAAGTAATCGTAGCTGGGCGAAAGCGCGGTGACGACCATCGCAAGGCTCGCAAACACGCACCCAGTGAGAGCAATGATTGGCAGCGCATAGAGGACGGACGGCCAGGCTGCATAACCCAACGTTGCGGTGACAATGGTGATTGCCGTACCGGCCAAGAAGGCCTTGGTGGCTGCCCACGCCAGTTCACCCAGAACGATGTCGCCGAGGGTAACGTGCGTGTACAGCATTGCTTCCCAAGTGCGCTGAGAGTGCATGCGAGCGAAAGCCGCGTACAATGTTTCGAGGGTAGAGGCGGTCATCGCACTTACCGCGACCATGCCGGCCGCCAAAAAGGCGATATATGACGCACCGTCGACGCGGCCGACCATTATGCCGAGGCCGGTGCCGAGTCCGAAAAGGTAGATTATAGGATCGGCAAGGTTACCGAGAATCGTCACGAGTGAGACTTTCTTCCATGCCAGATAGTTCCGGCGCCACACCGCAACCCAGTTCCACGCATTGGACGGCAGCGCCGCCGCAAAATCTTCAATCATCGTTCACTCCTCTATCTCGCGCCCGGTCAGCCGCAAGAAAACATCCTCGAGATTGGCTGGACGCAAAAGAAGGCGCAGACCTGCTCGCCCCTGCAGTTGCGTGCGCACCTGCTCAGGGTCGGGCGCGTAGCAATAAAGGGTTTCGCCGCTCACCTCGATGCGCTGGGAATGTGGCTTGACCAGCGAAAGCAACTCGTGCGGATCGCCGCCGTAAATCTCCATGACCTGGCATCCGATATGCTCGTCGATCAGCGCCTGCGGGCGGCCTTCGGCGATATTGCGCCCCCTTTCGAGCACGCACAGCCGATCGCATAATCGCTCAGCCTCTTCCATGAAATGCGTCGTCAGGATAATCGTCTTGCCGCGTGCCAACAGGGCGCGCAGCCGCTCCCAGATCAGGTGGCGCGCGTGCGGATCGAGGCCGGTGGTCGGCTCGTCCATCACAATGAGCTGGGGGTCGTTGATCAACGCCCGCGCCATCGTCAGGCATCGCTTCATGCCGCCGGACAGTTCCGAGACGCGCGCATCCGCCTTGCGCTCGAGGCGAGCGAACTCGAGAAGCGACGGGATGACCGCTTCGCTCTCGCGTGTGCTCATGCCGAAGTAGCGTCCGAACACCAGCAAGTTCTCGCGTACGGTGAATTCCTGGTCAAGATTGTCGAATTGCGGGACCACGCCAATGCCCCTGCGTGCCAGCCGAGCGCGCGCCGGCACTGGCACGCCGAGCACCGTGATCGCGCCCGCGTCAGGGCATGTCATGCCGAGGAGCATACGCGCAATCGTGCTTTTGCCCGCCCCGTTTGGTCCGAGGAGGCCGAAACACTCTCCCGACGCAACGGAGAACGACAGTTCGTCGACAACGACCTTGTTCCCATACGACTTGGTTACGCCGGCAAAATCGACTGCCACGGTCGACAGAGAGTCAGGCACGGAGCTTTTCGCGCTTGTCTGCCCGTGAAACTCCCGTTCGATCGGACCAGTCTCGATCCGCCGCAAATCCTCTGGGTCCAACTTCCGACTCAACATTTGATCTTCCTGGTCCTGGCTCAAAACTCTTCCACCTGCGATCACGTGACTATTGCTGTTCGCTGTAAGCTGCGTCAGATGCCACCAAGGCGGGCTTTGGAAGGGCGCCGCCGATGTCTGTCACAGTGGCGGCCGAGCTTCGCGACAACCAATCGCTATTGCTCAATGTACACAGCGCGTATGCTTTCAATGGGAGCAAGAGAAAGATGTTGATGAGTGTGTGGAGCGAGAATCCGAGAAATCGAAGTTGGCGCGCACGAAACGCTGCCACGCTGCAGCGAACTATAGTCATGACCGCGATCGTCAGGCATGCCGTCCAGGGCACAGTACCTGTCGTTATGAATTGCGCGAGCCCAGCCAGGAGCGACAAAGAGAGCAATAATGGGCCAAGATTCTGCCCAATCACGTCCAATGTGAGATAAATATTAAGGCCGCGCAGCAGTTGGAGCGCCAGCAACGTGTCCCGGAACGTGCTCCGGGCCCAGCGAAGCTGTTGGCGCAGATAGGGACCCATGCTGCTGGGAACGACTGTTGCCGCGACGGCCTCCGGGACATACTCTGTTCGAAAGCCTGCTTTCAGCATCAGGATCGTAAGGTGGCGGTCCTCACCGAAGTCGCTCGGCTTCCCTCGAAAGCGCTGCGTCTCGTATTGATCCAGGAGCGAAACAAGCGCGGATCGCCGGTACATGGCACACGGACCGCAGCAACACATGACGGCACCGAACCGAGCCTGCGCTGCCCGCTCTTCGTTGCAGGCGAGCCAGTATTCCATGTCAATCAACCGCGTCAGCCAAGTTTCACTGCGATTGCTAGCCGCCAACTGGCCCATGGCGGCGCCAATCGCTTGATCTTGCATCTTTAGCGCAAGCCTCGTGACGACGTCCGGCGCGAGTATCGTGTCCGAATCTACATTGAGCACCAAATCTCCGCACGAGCGGCGAACCGCCGCAATCTGTGCCTTGCGCTTTCCGACATTCTTTGGGAGCGCAATGAAGTTGAACCTCGGGTCGCGCGCGTATTCCTCGTGTATACCTACGAGGGCATCGTGGTTTCCAGAACCGTCATCAACAACATAGACCTGCAGTTTTCCGGCGTAGTCCTGACTTGCAATGGAAGCCAGGCAGTCCGAGAGGGTGCGAGGAGCCTCGTTGTAGCACGGGATAATGACATCGACGCTCGGCCAAGGCTCACAGCCGGCGGGTTCGCCCGAGGTCGGCGGTACGTTTGTAGGCAGGGTATAAAACACCTGCGCGGTCTTATAGACGGTCGACAGCAGCGCATAAGAGCAGACTGCAACAATACTGGCTGGGGCAAAGAGGTTCATGAGATCTCAGATTTTTCTGTGAATTTGAGGAAGCGAGCGGATAACAAATCCGAGGTCATAGCTCTGGACCGTTCCGATCGATCAAAGTGCCGGCCGGCCACTCGCTCATCGAGCGTCCAATTGGGAGCACCATGAGGAGTACGTCGTCGTCGACTCGCGTCGTGGAAGGCAGATCGGGGTACACGTCCGGGAGGGTTGAACGCACGCGAACGCCCGTCAGAATGTTCGCCAAGCCTTTGCGGCAGAACCTCCCAACATGGTTCCGGAGCGCTTGCCGAACCGTGCCGAAAGCGAATGGAACGCTAAGCTGCTGCAGCACTGGGTACATGACGCTAATCGAATGGGCGATTCCCAGCCCCTCAAGATCCGGACGCACCCCGTATAGACCGAGTTCAGCGACCAGCAGATCAACGTCGCCAACTTTGATGTATCGGCGCAGCAGGCCCAAGTGAGCGGCTACCCCGTGCACATCATAGCCGATTGCGCGGACCTCTGGCCTTGCACCGGCCCAACTTCGACCGCCTTCGAATTGCATTCCATTGAAGGCTCCGGTCGGCTCATAGGTCTTCCGGAAGAACTCAGAGAGTTCGAGGTGATCGGAAAGCTGCAACTCATTTTCCCAGCACAACCTCCACTGCACGTCATTGCGCATGCGAAGACTTCCTCTTTTTGGGTTCTTTTGTGCACCTCACGCGGTAGAGCAGCGACGGTGCATGTCATGTGGGGGTCTATGAACGACCCGCCCAGATTGGTAAAATTGATTGTTTAGATCGAGAGCATCCACGCTATGGATGCTAAAACCATGCGTTTCAAAGGCCTTGATCTGAACCTTCTGGTCGTGCTCGATTGGCCCCGATAGCGGCGACGCACCGATGGCAGCTGTTGGTGACACAACCTGCCTCAAGAGCGGCCGCCAGCGGCGTGGCTGCGCCTCGTGCCGAAGCAGCGATCAAGTGGAGGATGGGCCCGATAGGCGTCAGCAAACGCGGCGAGCGTTGACGTACGATCGCGCAGCTCTGGATCGCCGGCGGCAAACAGGTTCCGCGAAGCTCTGGCTCGACAAGTTGCGGCAAGACGGCATGCCAATGGTGCGATGGTCGCACTCGCCAACAGGAATCGTCTGGTCAACGCTCTCGAGTGTTGCCTGTCAACCGGACTGTCGGTGAAAGCACCTGGAGAGCGGGAAGGAGGGCGCACCCGGATGGCGCTACTTCGAACGAATTGTTTGAGGTTTTGGCCGACTGGAACACCCAGCTTGAGCACCTGAGGCCTGAAATGCGCGAAGGAGCTGGCGCCTAAGTTTTCATTCCGTGCGAGGGATCAAAGATCGCCGCACACAGAAGAGGCAGCCTAAGGAGCGTCAGCACTTGCGCCGGCCGAAGGGCCGGGACGCGGGACTGGCTGCAACGACGAGATCGGTTAAAAGGGCAGCCGGTAGGAGTGTCAGCATAGCGCCGCCGAAGGCGGGACACGGGACCGACGGCCCCCGACGAGGAGTGCCGCTTTCCCGGCTAGGGATCGTCACCCACCTGGGCCGAAACACCTTTGAGGTTCGGTGGCGGCAGTCATAGAGCCCGTCCCGCATAGGGGGCCATGCAAAATAAGGACTTCGCTCCATCTGGGTATTTATCGGTCATTTATTGGGTAAAGCCGTTTCTTGATTTTTTGGGTATTTTCAAAGGGGCTTGGCGGGCCTTGGCACGCTCGCGCCAGAGCGCCTATCGGCTTTGCGCCGTGTTGCGATCATCGAGAGCATTGGCTCTTCTACTGAAACAGGTTCAGCAACATGTCACCGAACTGACATGCGCCGTCATGAACACAGTCACGCATATGGGCTGGCAATTTCCAGGTTCGCCAGGCCCCGGGAATCCCATCTTCGAAAAGTAGCCAAAGCCTTGTGGTGTGCGCAGACCTCGATGAGAGGGAGGGAGAGATCCGCTTATGCGTGTACCGGTGGCAAGACGCCGGCGGCATCTAATCCGCGCAGGCTTGGTCAGGGCTCCAAGGGGCTCGAAGGCCCTTTGGTTCGTCTTCATGTGCGAAATCATGATGCGGGGCCAAGGCGGCATACGCCTTGGCTGCGATCCAACGGCAATCACGTTGGTCTGGGCGGGGTCTTGGGAGGGGCAGGAATGCCCCGCCTCCAAGCGCGATGAAACGGCGGACGTTTCGATGGTGTGATGAGGCTCGATGCCGACAGAACCGCAAGGCCGGAAGGGTGCACGGGAAACGCGACAGCGGATTTCCCTGCCAAGGTTGCGATACTACACCGCACATCCTTGCAATGCGCCTTACGCAAAATGGCAGAGGTGGGGGAACGGTCACCCCGTCGCTTCCGACCCTGATGTGTGGAGCGGAAAGGCTTCGGCCGACGTCTGGGGGCCGTTGAGGTGGAAGTCCGCGAAACCCCCTCGAGGCTCGCGGCCCTGAACATCGAGCCCCATGAAGACGCCGGATATACCTAAGCAGAAGTGACCATCGCCCGGACCCGGCTAACTTGTCGCAATCGGGCGCTCTTATACGTCCACATATAGGATCAGCTTGACACCACAGAAGCGCACAGTGTCTCCAAATCAACTTCGACAATTCGTTTCATCAGAAAGCGGAAATCGGCTTTCGGAAGCGGGCCAGCAGGCAGTCTTCATTGATCGACGCGCCCCGGCACTCGATGCACTCGATCTCGGTCAACGATTCGTTCAGCATGGCGATAGTGGTCTCTGCACCAGCAGCGTGCCCCCAGCGTTGGCAATTGGCGTCACGTGCCGACCCGAAAACCAGGTGCCCGCCTGGCGCAAGCAGGCCTACCAGGTTGCGGACTGCTGCGCGGATCTGAACGAGGTCTCCTACGTAGTAAAGAACTTCCGCCACGACGATCAGGTCGAACAGCTCAGCACTCGAAAATTGTTGAACATCGGAGATTATCCACCTGATGTGCGGCGGCTCCTTCATGCGTAAACGTGCTCGCGTAATCGCTGGCTCGACGACATCGATCACAGTGAGCCGCTGGCAAATGGGGGCTAGCCGTTCCGTAAAAGCGCCAGCAGCGCACCCGACTTCGAGCCCATTTGCGACAGGACCTTGCGCAAGTGACAACCGGAGAATTTGCGTGTGGCGCTCCCGCTCGAACGGGTTGCCATCGAGCCGCCATGGATCGTCTGCGGCCATTTCTCGATTCAGCAGTTCATGATCGATTTTATGGGTCAAATTCCCACCTCGCTAAGGCAGCAATCACCGGCGCTGCAAATGCCGTCAGATGTCGCTAGCGTCGGGGACCCGGGCACACCAATCTGAGAAGCGGGGCCGCTTCCTGCACCGGGCAGACCTGCGGGCCGAGGCACTTGATTTCGGTCACGCTCCTAATAGGGTCCGCAGGATTGGCAAAATTGATTGTTTGAATGATAACCATCCACGCCGTAAACACATCGAAGGCGGAATTGGGCGTGGCTGGGACCACGTCTGGGTGGCGCCGGCCGACAAATTTCTCACATCGAACCAAACTCGCCAGCCTGTTGCGACGCCAGCAAGCTGACGATGATGCTATGATGACTGCGGTTCACCGCCTCAGCATGGCCGCAATGCCATGACGGACAAAGGGAAGATGCTGGCCGAAGCGCAGCCCCACATGTCTTGCAAGCCGTGCCGCCGGGTGCTCGCTTGAGTAGAGTCCGACGAGAATATTCGTAGCATGGTAGAGCGGCGCCGCCGACAGGCGCAGTCGGCTTTCATATCTGTGGAGCATGTCGGGATCGGCAATGTCGCGACGGTCGCGCCATGCTGCCAGGATACCACGGGCGAGTTGCCTCTGGCCGCCGAGGCCGATGTTGAAGCCATGCGCGGTCACCGGGTGCATGCCAATGGCAGCGTCGCCTATCAATGCGGCGCTCGGCGCCCGGAACATGTGGGCCCAGGTGGTGACCAACGGATAGATATGGCGGCTGCTTGCCAAGCTCATGTTGCCGAGGCGCCCTCGACAGCGCTTCGTCAACTCCATCAGGAACAACTCGTCGTCGAGGGCAAGCAGTCCGTCGGCCTCGTTTGAGGGCAAAGTCAAAAGCAGCGACGACATGCCTCGCGCGAGGGGCAACATCGCTATCGTCTGATGGTGGTCGAACCATTCGATCGCGATCTGGTGGTGGGGGCGCTCGTGCCACACCCGGCAAATCAGCATTGAGCTGCCAAGCCGATTGATATCGGCGCCGATGCCGAGCAGATCGCGGGTGGCGGACAAACGCGAATCGGCGGCAACGAGAAGCCGAGCGGTCAGCTGCCTGCCATTGGAGAGCGTTACGACTGCTCCCTGATGGCTGTTTGTTGCACGCGCGACCGAGTGGCCGCACAGCAGCCGGGCATGGCCCTGCAAGCGGATGATCTTGAAAAGGGCATCGCGGATCCGGCAATTCGGAACCAGAACGCCCAGTGGTTCCGTGGATCCGTCGGGGGAATCGAAACACAGCGCAAAAGGACTCGATCCGTTGAGGACGCGTGCGCCTTGAAGCGGTGACTTGTCCGAAGCGGGGATAACATCCCAGGCGCCGAGCTCGCGAAGGATTCCAGTCGAGGCGTGGGTGAGCGCGATCTCGCGACCGTCGAAAGCCGCACTTGCCAGTGTTTGCAGGGACTGCCCTTCGACAACCGCCAGTTTGAGCTCGCTGTGGGCAAGCGATGCGGCGAAGGAAAGTCCGACCGGCCCGGCGCCAACGACAATGATGTCGAAGCTGTCCTCAAAGCCGGCCATCAGCGTGCCGCCAGCGCGTTGGCTATCTTCGTGAGACGTTGCTGGAGTCGAGCCGCATGTCGCGCATCGATTGCGCTGCGATCCAGTGCCCGCCGCATCGCCTCAAGCGGGTTTCTCACGTCGGTTCCTGGCCGGTGAATCGTCATTTGCCCGCCGTATGGTCTGGATTGTCAAGACGTTGGGAGCGACGATCAGGCTGTCGGTCAGCACATGCGTTTTCCCTTGAAGGACTGTCGATCAAACCACGCCGACGAGGACATGGCCTTGATCTGGGTCAGTCGAGGCGGGACCGGCGTCAGATGACCTCGATCCAATCCAGTCGTGTGCCAGCTGACCCCATGACGACGCAATGGCACCAGCTAAGGGGAACCAGGCGCGTCTGGTCTGGGAAGGGTGTTTCAGGACTTTTGCGATATCAGCGAATGACCGGCTCGCCATGGAAGCGCCGGCGCGAGGGCAGCGACACGCCGAAACCGACTTCCATCATCAGCCGTGGCGTGCGCGAAGGCGCGGTGTATATGGAGCCAAACGGATCTTCGACGAAGCCAAGCCGGCTTCGCCGGTCAGCGTGATCGGGCTGTCATCGCCTCGTTTTCGCATCAGCCAGTATTCCAGCGGCAGGCAAGCGGGGCGGCGGCACTCGAAAGAGCCGCCGCCCGGCTTGGCACCTATTCGCGGACGAACAGCGGCTGGACCCCGGCCCATTGATCGACCGTTCGCCCAGTCGATGCTCAGATTGGTTGCCGACCGCTTCGACCACGGCGCTGCCGGCCTCGAGCGTCTCGGCCATGACAAGACGTCGTCGTCGCAAAGTGCGAGCAAACGGGCGAAGACGGTGGCGAGGGCAAAGGCGTCGCCATTGCCGCCGGCTATCGCTGTGAGCGCTCGGTGACGGCGCCCCACAGGATCAGGATATTGATGCCGGAATAGCGCCGCTGGGTGGCTGCATTCCTGGGCAGGCCAAGGGCTGCCTTTGCCCTGCCCCAGGGCTTGACCCATGGCACGGTGCCGCGCTCCAGTTCGGCAACGATACGGTCTGTGATCTCCTGATAGAGGCTGGCGCCTGAGCGCCCGCCCTTGCCCGCGCCAGCCTCGCGGCTGCCGGAATGCTTGTTGTTTGCACGCATTGTCTGGTCCTCCGTTCGCCAATTGCGCCCTCCCCCGGAAGATCCCATGGGCGGTGGAGGCAGCGCTCGATCCCGATCTCGCGTGCCTGCCCCCGTGAGTGGGGTGGGCGGCAGAACGCGACTGGCTTGGCCCGCTGAACGAGGCAGGCCGCACCCGAAGGGCCGGAACGGAGTGGAGGATGTGAGCGGAGCGAACATTGCGGCCTGCCGCAGCGGGCCTAGAAAGGAGCGTCGCCCACCCCGCGAGCGGGGGCAGGCAACAACCAAAACCACATCGCGAAGCGATGACTGCAGCTGCGATCAACTCGCTTCGGCCGGCGTATTGCTCATGAACAACTTGGAGGGATAGAACACATGAAAGCTGAAAACGTGACTAAGATTGAAACCGATGCGGTCCATACGACACTCGGCGCTATCTTCCTGTCCCTGGAACTCAGTCGCTCGAGCTGGTTGGTGACAAGCTTGTTGCCGTGCAACGGAGAGAAGATGTCAAAGCGCGTCGTCAAGGCAGGCGATACGGCCGGATTGTTCGACCTTATCAGCCAGTTGAAGGCGACGGTTCGGCGCAGAACGGGCCGTGACATGCCGGTGATCGCAATCCAGGAGGCTGGCCTGGACGGCTTCTGGATACATCGGATCCTTGAGCGTGACGGTATAGAAAGCCATGTGGTTGATGCAGCATCCATTGCCACGTCACGCAGGAAGCGCCGGGCGAAGACGGACAAGCTGGATGGCGAGACCCTCCTTCGCGCCCTGCTTGCCTACAAGCGCGGCGAGCCGCGGGTATGCGCCATGGTCGTTCCACCATCGCCCGAGCAAGAGGACCGAAAGCGCAACAGCCGTGAGCGACGCGCTCTCATCGCGGAGCGGATCAAGATCGTGAACCGGGTCAAGGGGCTCTTGTTCTCGCAGGGCATCGTTGGATTTGAGCCGCTGAAGCGGGACCGCCGCACTCGACTGGAAGAACTTAGGACCGGAGACGGTCGTGAACTACCGTCGAATCTCAAAGCGGAGATTGTCCGTGCACTGGACCGGATCGAGCTCGTGCTTCGGCAAATCAAGGACGTGGAAGCAGCACGTGACGAAGTGGCTCGCAATGAAGGCGACCCATCAAAAGTCGCCAATGGAATGTCGATGCTCAAGCAACTGCGCGGCGTGGGAGCGGACTTTGCCGAGGTGCTTTGGTCCGAGGGTCTGTATCGCGAATTTGCGAATCGAAGGCAGCTTGCCTCCTATGCCGGTCTGACGCCGACACCGTGGCAAAGCGGATCGATCAGCCGGGAACAGGGCGTATCGAAAGCGGGCAATCCGAGGCTGAGGACCGTGATGGTGCAATTGTCGTGGTTCTGGCTTTTGCATCAACCTCGATCGGCTTTAGCACAATGGTTCCAGGAGAGGGTCGCGCTCGACGGTGGCAGGCGCCGGAAGCCGGGCATTATTGCGCTCGCGAGAAAACTTCTGATCGCGCTATGGAAGTATGTTCATCATGGTGCTGTCATTGAGGGCGCTGTCATGAAGCCGGCATGATCAACGTACTCTTTTCCATCCGCCGGGATTGATCACTCCCGGCTGATCCTGGGCGAACGAACCTCCCACCCCACTTGGCCTAAAATGCCGTCCGGAAGATTGGTCGCGTTCCCCTGAGCCTTACCGACGAAAGCGGGATGTTGGTGCAGCTGCCACAGCGCAGCGACCGTATGTGAGTTTGGACCGGTGTTATCACCGCGCCAAGACGACAGGCTCGGACCTAGGATCAGAACGCATTGAGGTAGATATGCGAAGACAGCCTTGACGACAAAGTCCCCATGTGAGATCCCATGGGCGGTGGAGGCAGCGCTCGATCCCGATCTCGCGTGCCTGCCCCCGCTCGCGGGGTGGGCGACGCTCCTTTCTAGGCCCGCTGCGGCAGGCCGCAATGTTCGCTCCGCTCACATCCTCCACTCCGTTCCGGCCCTTCGGGTGCGGCCTGCCTCGTTCAGCGGGCCAAGCCAGTCGCGTTCTGCCGCCCACCCCACTCACGGGGGCAGGCACGCGAGATCGGGATCGAGCGCTGCCTCCACCGCCCATGGGATCTTCCGGGGAAGGCCACCACAAAATCGACGCCGGCCGGCTGCCCGGCGACCGTCAGCAGCCGACAGGCTGCCCGCGCCAGGGGGCGAATCCGGATGGCCGAGACCGCCTGAGCCTGCCGAAGAAGAAGCGGGCTCGGTTCACGAGCACCGGGCACGCGTCGTCAGGCGCGCGGGCGCCGTCAAAGCTTAGGCCAAATTGCCGCTTCCCGCGGATGCGTGGATGCCATGCCTTGCGCTGCGGTTATTAGGTCGCAGGGCTCAACGCTCGGTGCCCCCGCCAGGCGTGCGGGCGAGAAATGCGCTGAACAGGAATTCTCGTTCCAGGAACGGTCGTTCCTGTTCCATAACGCGGTCGGCAGGTCGACAGGGGCCCGTCGCTCGAGGTCCTATGCGAAGTGCGGTTACACATCCTGACGCAGCCAACCGCCGTTTTGAAGAGAAAGCCGGGATGCCTGCGTGCCAGCCGCTGATGCGCCATCTGAAACTCCCCGACCTGTTCGGCGCTGTCGACCGCATGCCGACGCTTGGCACGTTGTTGGGTGAGCGAAAGTTCGAGGATCTTTAATCCATCCACCGGCGAAGTGTTGGCAGAGCTACCCGACATGGCCGCTGAGACGCGCACGGCGATCGACAAGGCTTATACGGCGCAGGCTGGATGGGCGGCGTTGACCGCCCGGGATCGCCGGGACTCGCTCTGGCGCTGGCATCAATTGATCATCGACCACGCCGACGACCTCGCTGCCATCCTCACAGCTGAGATGGGCAAGCCGCTTGCCGAAGCCAAGTCGGAAGTCTCGCATGCGGCGGCATATCTGCAATGGTATGCCGAAGAGGCCAACCGCATCTATTGCGAGACGATCTTCCCGCCCTCGACTGACCGGGGCATGCTGGTGGTCAAGCAGCCAATCGGCGTTGTTGGCACGATCACGCCATGGAATTTCCCGGCTTCAATGGTGGTGCGCAAGATCTCACCGGCTCTGGCGGCGGGCTGCACTGTGATATTGAAACCTGCCGCACAGACGCCGCTTGTTGCAGGCGCAATGTGCGCGGCCGGCTTTCCCGAAGGCGTCGTCAACCTGATCTTTGCTTGCAAAGGCGATGCCGTCGGCCGCACACTGATCAACCGATGAACTTGATCCACAGGCGCTTGAACCATGCGACGATGGCCTTGAGCCCTTCGGCTGGGCGCCGCGCTTGAGAAGGCGGTCATAGGCACGGCCGGCTTCGATCTGCTCGCGAGACATCTTGCCGGCCCAATGGATCGATGATGACTGCCTGCAGGTACTGCGCTGGATGTATGACCGGCGCGACCTTTCCGAAGTGCGGCCCGACCTCGCCCAATGGCTGGCCAAGTGGGAGACGCGCTGCCCCAAGCTGTGCCAGTGGGTGGAGGACAACATCGAGGAGACGCTCACCTTCAACCGGCTGCCACGCCAGCATCACAAGCGCCTGAAGAGCACCAAGATCCTGGAGCGGCTCAATCAGGAGATCAAGCGGCGCATCCATGTGGTGCGCATCTTTCCTAGCGCTGAGAGCTGTCTGCGGCTCGTCCGCGCGCTCGCCGTCGAAACACACGAAAACTGGCTGGAGGCCATGCGAATCTCAACATGGAGCACCTGGCCGAGGACAAGAAGGAGATGCTGCGCAAGCTGGAGCAGCCCAAGGCCGCCTGACGGCGGCGGGCGGGCTGGGCGCATGCGTTACTTGAAGACGCCGCGCCTGACCCGCCAACACCGGCGACCGTGATCGCAAATTTGCAGAAGACTCTGGACAGAACTCCCAAACTGCATCAAAAATAGTCAGAGCTAGATTATGGAAGCCGATTGAGATGGAGGAGGAGGGGTTACAAGCCTTTGTGCAGTTCTCCCAAACTTTTCGATATCGAAGGGCTTACCTGCGTCCCGTTTAGCCATCGATTCCGATCGTTTTAGCTTCATCTCACGACGGGAATAGGCGCAGAGAGGTCTGGCCCTGGTGCAGAAATTACTGCCGGTACCACCGAAGTGAAGGGGTCGAACTACTTTGTCTAGCGCCAAATTGCTGACGGAACGTCCGGCGCCCATTGTTGCTGCATGCCTCGATTCTTGGGGCGGTCTGGATGACGCCATCCACCATCTCACTCCAAAGGGCAGTGGAATCTGGAACGATGTCGCTTTTGTCCGCAAGACATCCTTCACGCCGGATTGGCATATAATCTTTAACTCTCCTTCTGTTTTTGGACTTCCTGTTGATATCGAGGCGAGCCCGAACAGGACAATTTTTGCGATCGGCGAACCGCCGACGAAAGCTCATCGCGCCCTCCATCTAGGGCAGGGGGAAAATACCATCGTTTTGACGTCTGACGCAGAGTTGGTAGCCCAGCAGAATGCAGGGCGTCGGTTCGTCTTGTCTCCACCTATCACTCGGTCTTGGTCTGTAAGAAAGTCATATGACCAACTTCTGGTCAGCGAAGTCGTTGACAAGCCGCGTCGGCTCTCATGGATTACCAGCAACATCGCCCTGCTTAAAGGACATCGATATCGGCTGGCGTTTTTGGAGCGGCTGAGAGAGGAGATCGAGTTCGACCTGTTCGGCCGAGGTTTTCACCTGATTGGAGATAAATGGGACGCACTTGCACCTTACCGCTACAGTATAGCTTTCGAGAATACTAGAGCTGATTACTATTTTACAGAGAAGCTTATGGACTGCTTCGTTGCTGAAACAATGCCGATCTATTACGGCAGCCCGGCAATTACGAGGTTCTTTCCGCCGGATTCAATGGTTCTGATTGATCCAGAGGACAAGAACGTAATTCAAAAGATCCGAGAAATAATCAACTCGGACCTCTGGAAGGAACGTCGCGATGCAATACGAGAGGCGAAGCGGTTGGTACTTGAGAAGTACAATATATTTGCTTATCTCGCGGGCTTCATCGAAAGCGTTCAGGACAAGCCTTTGCCGCCTAAAGTTATGCACATCGGTACGCCCGAGGTCGATTTTGGGGTAGACGAATGAACTGCAAGGTTTCGCTTCGCGCGCCCGGCGGTTGGTGGTCTGGCAGGGGTCCGTACGGAACACTCGGCGGAGAATGCCTCGAGCATCTTCGATTAAAACAGGGTCGGTTTGGGAATGACGCGAAGATCCTGTCTGATTCACTGTCCCGGTGATTTACGAGGATGTGATGATGATGAGGAGCCCAAGGGCGGACCTTGTGGGCGCGTGATTGCGGCCATTGAAGTCGGGATTCGACGCGGGAGGCGACGCGTCGCATCCGGATCGGTATTTCGATGGCCGGGAGTTGGTATCGCCGCTATCGCGAGACCGGCCAGATGGAAGCGCGCAAGCAGGGCCAGCCGTCGCGTTCGAAGCTCGATGCGCATGAGGCCTTTATTCTTGGCCTCATCGAGGACGCGCCGGACATCACGCTTGCTGAGATCGGGGAGCGCCTTGCCGCCGAGCGTGGCGTGCGGGCAGCGTCGTCCACGGTCCGGCTGTACCTCGACCGGCGCGGCATCACGTTTCAAACAAGACGGCGCACGCCGCCGAACAGCAGCGCCCCAATGTCCTGCGCCGCCGCAGAACCTGGTTCGATGGCCAGCTCGATCTCGACCCCGAGAGGCTGATTTCCGTCCATGAGACCGCAGCATCCACAAAGATGGCGCGGTTGCGTGGCCGCAGCCTGCGCGGCGAACGATGCCGGGCGGCCGTTCCTCACGGCCATTGGAAGACTACCACCTTCACGGCCGGCCTGCGGCTGGGCGGCATGGCGGCGCCAATGCTGCTCGATGGCCCTATCAATGGTTGTGCCTTCCTCGCCTACGCCCAGCAGGTCCGCGCACCCGAGCTTCGCCCCGGCGACATCGTGGTCATGGACAACCTGCCCGCCCACAATATCAGCGGCGCGCGCGAGGTGATCGAGAAGGTTGGCGCGGCTCCTGTTCCTGCCGCCATACTCGCCCGACTTCAACCCGATCGAGATGGCTTTCTCGAAGCTCAAGGCTCTCCTGAGAAAGGCTGCAACCCGAACCATCGACGAACGTCGGTCGTGGCCAACTGCCTCGCAGCTTTCACGGCCGAGGAATGCAGGCACTATTTCGAGGCAGACGGCTATGACCCCGGAATAAGTCGAGTCTGCTCTAGCTGCGCAAGCGGGCCGAGACGGGCGCACGACAATCGTATGCCACCGGGCTGCTGCTGATCAGGCGAACTGGGGAAGGCCGGGAACGGAATTGAGGACCTCGTCCACGAGTTCGTCGCCGGCATGTTCCTTGGCGAAGGCGATCGTCTCGTTAGCAAGGCCGGCGATATTTCCCAGGCTGAGACCCTCGTTCATCAATTGCTGGCCGAAACCCACCACGCCGCCTCCGGCGAGGACGCTGCCGCTCTCTGCGTCCTCACCATCATGCTTCGCCACTAATTCCGAAGCTCCGGGAATGGCCTCGATCATGCGCGCAGCGGGACCGTCGGCTGCCTCGCGTTGCAGGAAACCCAGCATCATGCCAACGGCCTTGTCTGCGAGAGCCGGGTCGACGCCGACATTGGTGGCGATGCGTGATACGAATTCTTCCAAGGCAGGGCACCTTTCGTTTTATTGAGGTCAGAATGATTAGCTATGTTTGTCCCGCTCAAATGGTTGAGCGCAGCGCCAGTCTACGCCTCCGCAGTCTTACGCAAAAACCTCTCAGGTATTGGTCCACCCTCTTGGCTACTTCCATGGACTTCACGTCTACAAGGCGCTGAAACGGCACCGCAGCAATGATGGTGGTTACAAGTACAATGACGACAGTGCTACTAGCCGCAATGGCATGTCCCCATTGGATAGTCCAGAGATAGACAAAGCACCCGAGGGAACAAAGGACAGGGAAATGAAGAAGGTAGACCGAGAACGACAATCGACCTAGGAGTGGGAAAAAGTATGACGAGAAGGCTCGCTGAAGCGATGGAAGCGCGAGAACGCTAGCGACAAGGAAGGCTGCACCGACGCAGTGCATTGCGTCCTTCAGGGGATTAAAGTCGATTGGGGAGAGTTTGATGATCGGCTCATACAAGATGGCGTTTGAGAAGCCGCCAAGATAGATGGCAGCAAGAAAGATTACGATCTTAGCTTCGTGAGGCCATTTCGCTGGAGAAACGCGAGTCAGGAGGACGCCGACCCCGAACGACAAGGCGAAGGGCAGGTAAGCTATATGGACCGCAAAAGAGAGAGCCGCGGCAAAAACTGTGACGAGGGCGAAGGTGAACCACCTCGCAGCGAAGGCGAACATGAAGGCTAAGTATGAACCCACGAGCTCAATGGACATCGTCCAGAGTGGTGAATTGAGTTTGTTCTTACCGAGAAATAAGGACTGATATAGAGCCTCCTGGGCGATGGTCGCGGCCGTAATTGAGCTAGGGTAATACCAGGTCAGCCAGACCGAGCCCGTGAGTGGGGCAACTTCAAGATTTCTCATCAGCCCCATGGCAAAAATGGTACCGGCAAAAACGATTGAAGCTGCGATTGGAATGCCGAGGCGGGGTATCCGTCGGATTGCTCTGGATACAAGCACCGACGCATTTCCAGTGTCAGCAAAAGACTTGGTAAGGACGAAGCCGCTTAGAACGAAGAATACACAAACCGCAAAGCTTCCGTTGATAAGCATGCTGAATGGGGGGAGAGTTAGAAGCTGAGCAGGCCATCCGATTTCTGGCCACGCTGCTTGCGCCAACGGGTACATGGTTTTGAATATCCCTGGCTCGACAGCGAAGAGGGCGTGAGACAAGAGGACGCCAACTGCAGCCAGCCCCCTCAACCCCTCTAAAGCAATAAAACGCCCAGATCCGGCCTGCCCCGCCGCCATTCCGTTCATGGATACTCTGCCCCTTATGATGCGCCGGTTTCGCCTTGGTCTTCCTACAAAGTCCACGCTCGTGAACGTGAGCTGGAAAGCACGGGACATTGGCTTTCCTGTACGGCGCTATGCAGCATCATGACGGATGGGTAAACTTGATTGTTTGGATATAATGCATCCATGGGATGGATATGCGGGCCATGCCCACCGGCGACAGCCGGTCCTGGATCTGACACTCGGCCTGATCGTCCGAGAGACAGTAGAGCGCCTGCAGCACCATGATCTTCAACATCATCACCGTATCAAAGGGCGGCCGTCCGCCCTTGGCGCCATCCGCTCGATGAGCATCGTATCTTCGTCGAGTGGGCCAAGCCCCGGGCCGGCGCAAAACGCGCGCAAAGGCGCTCCATCGATCGCCGACGGCGACATGCGGCTCCGAATCTGATCGACCGGTTGCTGGCAATGACGGCTCCGCTGGTCTCTCGTTCCACCCAGCAGGACCGCAACCGTCTGTTCCTGGTGAAGAGCGAGAAGAAGGACGCGGTGACGCTTATTGCCGAGGCGACCTTATCGCACGCCCTGAAGCCGTTCATCAAACGCTCCAATGCCCGGATCGCCGTCTGGAACAAGGCCGCACCCGAGCGGGCCCGGCAGCTCGCCCAGCAGCGATGGCTTCCAGGTTCTGCAGATCGAAGTGCGGCGCCTGGGCACCGAGAACGCCGCTCTGCTGAAGCGTATCCTCGAGCCGAAACGGAGGTCGATCGCCAGAGGCGTCACAATGCCCGCCTCGTCGCAGAACGCGAGGAAGTCCAAAGCCAAAACGCTGATGCAAAAGGCCCCGACGGCCCTAACCTGCGAAAATGGCCAACTATCGACCATTCGGCTGTAGCATTAATATGGTTCCGCTTCCGTTCCGTCACATTGTGCGGCAGGTTGCTTTGAGCCAGCCTATAGCAAACTCTAAGTCTAGATTATCCGACAGAGCCGAGGGCCGACTTCCTCGAACCCGTTCCGCAGATAGAAATCGAGCGTGCGCTTCCATTTTGGTTGCCCGGGCGCTCCAACCTCAAGTCGCTTCCAACCACGAGCACGGCTTTCCTGCGAGGCGACCTCAAGCAGATGAGGGGCAATCCCTTTGGAGCGCATGTCGGGTCGAACATACAGCTCCGAAATGTAGCCGAACTTGCCTCCTGCATAGATCGCCGTGCATTCATTCAGCACCATGATGCCGACCGGCTCGTCATCTGCACTTGCGATCACAGCGACCACGCCGGCGTCGGCAAGCACTGTCTCCGCGCTTTGTCTCACGACGTCGGGCGTGGGCGCTTTCCCGCCAGAGAGTTCATCGAGTAGCGCGTGACTGAAACGGCCGACCGTCTCTGCGTCCGTTGCGTTGGCGCGGCGAGTAGATATGAAAGGAATATTTTCTCATGGTAGTGATCAAAATCCCGATTCATGCTGCCATCCGCGCAGGTCCGACTCATTCTTTTAAGTAACTCGGACTAATGAACAGCATTTTTCGTAAAAGGTATGATAATGCCAATCGAGCCAAGCCAAGCTCACCGCATAGGCGGTCACCTGCCACTGCCATCCCAGAGCATCAGGATGATCGCGCTGCGCGACAGCTTGGCGAGCTGCAGACGCGAGCGACTGGTTCAGGGCAAGCCGCTTCGCCATCAACGAGACCCGCTGCAGCAGGGTTGTAAATGCCCGCACCATGGCGCCGCAAATCCGCGCTTGTGGCGCCATGACGTTGAGGCGAGTGAGTTCGGCGCTAACAACGCCGACTGAATCCGATCGGAAGGGTGCCCGACCGCGCCGAAAAGGCGCGATCTTGGATGGCGACGCGATCGCCTGCGGATAAGCGCGAGTTGACCGTCGACGTCCGCCATTTCCGTTTGCACCGCCTTGGACAAGGACTGCCCCGGGGCATGATGCGGGCCTGGTTGGCGTCCGTATCGAGGCCAGGTTCGTAGGCAGCGGCTCCCGTGAGGTTGAGCAGTTCTAACTCGTGGCTTGAGTTGACGGCGCTCACGCACAGCCGTTCCAGGTGCGCCCCGTTGTGCGGCCTTCCCATTGGCTTGGCCAAGCTTCTGGGTGATCCTCTGCATCGCCGGTGGCAGAGAGGTCCGGTTTGCAACGTTAGCACAGGCCAATATTGCGGCCCCCTCTGGGCATGTATGCGTCCCTGTTTGGCCTGACTGAGCCAGCTTGCACCCGGTCGGACATGCAGTCCAACCAGGATGCGCGCATCCACGTCAAGCCCCATGAAGGCGGAGAAAATCCTCGTATGTCGCTTGCAACCCGGCACCAAGGGACGTTTTGGCTTTCCAGCCAAGGTTACGCAAGCGCGTTACGTCCAGTAACTTGCGCGGAGTACCATCTGGCTTCGTCGTGTCGAATACCAAATCGCCCTTCCAGCAGACCGCCGCCTTGACGAGTTCCGCCACCTCGCGAATTGTGACGTCCTCGCCAACGCCAACATTAATCAGGGGCGCAGTGTCGGGGGCAGTTAAGGCGTCAAAATCTGAATCTGGCAGGCCAAGCAGGAACGCAATGGCATCGCCTACATCCGACGAATACATAAACTCTCGCCGAGGGTTTCCGGATCCCCAGACCTCCACCGAGGAATCGCCGTTCATTTTAGCTTGATGAAACCGGCGTATCAGAGCGGGCAGAACGTGGCAATTTTCGGGGTGATAATTATCGCCGGGACCATATAAGCTGGTCGGCATCAACGCGAGATAGCGCGCCTTGTACTGCCGGTTGAAAGACCAGCATGATTCGACACCTGCGATTTTTGCCAAAGCGTAAGGACGATTAGTCGCTTCAAGCGGACCGGTGAGAAGGTATTCCTCCCGTATCGGCTGCGGACAGTCGCGTGGATAGATACACGAGGAGCCAAGAAAAATCATCCGTTCGACGCCGGAAGCGTGAGCGGCATCAAAAACACTGACTTGAATCGCGAGGTTGTTATGAAGGAAATCGACAGGGGAGCTAGCGTTCGCCAGTATACCACCAACCTTTGCGGCGCACATTACGACGTAATCAGGCCGCCGCGACATGAAGAACCTGCGCGTCTCGCTCCGGTCAAATAAATCCAGTTGGTCGTGAGTACGTGTTATTATCTCATAGGAACCTAAAGCCTCGAGGGCTCTCATTGTGGCGGATCCAACAAGGCCGCGATGGCCTGCCACATAGACTTTCTTCATCTTTTTGTTTTCCATTGATAAGGCTCTGGACGTTCCTTAAGAAGACCACAATGTCACTGACAACAAGCCAGCATGGCGCCACCATTATCAGCATAACTCTCGTGGACTGTGTGAATAATAACCCTGCTTCATCAGCACTGCGTCACGCTCTGCCATGCGCAAATCTTCCCGAACCATCTCCCTAACTAATTCGATGAAGGAGATTTTGGGCGCCCACCCAAGTTTTTCTTTGGCCTTGCGGGCATCGCCGAGAAGTGTCTCGACTTCTGCAGGACGAAAATAACGGGGATCTACTTTTACGATCAGAGCTCCCGTCTTTGCATCGTACCCCTCTTCGTCGACCCCTTCCCCAACCCAACGAACATCGATGCCGAGTTCAGCGGCCGCGACGGTGACGAATTCGCGCACCGAATGTTGCTCACCGCTAGCAATAACAAAGTCTTCAGGTTGCTCCTGCTGCAGCATCAACCACTGCATCTGGACGTAGTCTCGAGCGTGCCCCCAATCGCGAAGCGCATTAAGGTTGCCAAGGAATAGAGTCCGCTGCATTCCAAGCTTAACCCGAGCCAGGGCACGCGTGATTTTGCGCGTTACAAATGTTTCACCGCGCGCGGGTGACTCATGATTAAATAAAATACCGTTACATGCATACAAATTGTAAGCTTCTCGATAATTTACGGTGATCCAGTGAGCATACAATTTGGCAACAGCGTAGGGTGATCGGGGGTAGAACGGTGTCGTCTCGGTCTGTGGCGTTTCCCGCACCAGCCCGTAGAGCTCAGACGTCGAGGCTTGGTAGTAGCGCGTATGCTCGACGAGCCCCAGGATCCGAATTGCCTCGAGGATACGCAGCGCACCCAAGGCATCGGAGTTCGCGGTGTATTCAGGTTCTTCAAAGGAGACTGCAACGTGGCTCTGAGCTGCCAAATTGTAAATTTCGTCCGGCTGAACCAGTTGAATGACGCGCGTAAGGCTGGACGAATCTGTCAAGTCCCCGTGGTGAAGTGTAAGATCAACGCCAGTTTCATGAGGGTCATGATAGAGATGGTCTATACGGCCCGTATTAAAAAGAGACGATCGTCTCTTTATCCCGTGCACAGAATAGCCCTTTTCTAAAAGCAATTCTGCGAGGTAAGAACCATCTTGGCCCGTGACCCCGGTGATTAAAGCGACTTTTCTCTTTGACAAGCTTGAATCCTTTTGATTTTGACGCGCCCAAGAAAATGCTCGCCTGCGGCGGGATTGCGTGGCGAAAAAGGGGGCGCATTGGCAGGGCGAACGGAGCCTCTGCGCGAAGGCTAGGGAGAGTTCGAGCGTGCTGCCAACCCTTTCATGGAGCCGGGGAACGTTCGAAAGAGTTATCAATCAAGATCAAACGACGCGGGTCATTCAAATCGAATTCGACAATTCGTGGCACGAAGAGGCGGGCATAGCGTGTGAAGGCGCTAGTCGGAGGAAAGCGAATTACAGTGTCGCATCTACCGAGGAGATACATCTCAACGAGAGCGGAAAAACCCCCGTCGGTGCCCAGTGCTGCACTGTGTAAGGGGCCGGCCTGATCCGCTTGGAAGCGTTTTGGGACGGTGAAAAGTTCGGGAAATACGCCCGACAAGTGATCAACAACCTGGGCGCTGTCTGTACACAAGAACACCCTTACAGGCCTTGGATGCGGTTGCGCTTTGGCCATACGAATGGCAGTGCATACCTGCTCTAAGGCAACCTTTGGATCAGCCCAGTAAGGTGCGTGATCCATAATACCTTCGCCGTTGCCGTGGCGGACATGGACTCCAATTATGCTGTGCCCGTCAAAATGTTCCTGGTAGAGCGCTTCAATCCGATCCTCAATTTCGACCCTCGGTCTGATGCTCCGAAATATCGTTCGCTCGGCTTGCTCATCGCAGCGCCACATCAAGCAAGCATCACACACTACCGTGTTGGCTTCACAATCATCTTGGGCCTGGAAAAGATCGTTAAGCTCGTCACGTTCTTGGAAAATCTGTTCATCCGGACGGTACACGCAGTCGATGGATGGCTTGTTCCACCACGACGGGAAGAAGGGACCGGGGAATGAGACGTGGTTGATCTCGTCATCGCAAATGACCCGTACACCACCGATCTCTTCAATTGGCTTGAAGAAAGCCGGAAAGGCATTCGCAAACGGGTTGTCGAGGTAACAAGAGCCGCGCCAATCTATTGCTAAAGCCCGTCCCGTCCGATGTGCGTAGTCCCATGCCGACGCGAGAGACCACAGGCAATCACCGAAACCCGTGCGCCGTCGAGAAACAACGAACCGATCCATCCTTGAGCCATCAACAAGCATCTAAATTGCCTCTTTCCAGAACACCACAAGCCTCAGCTTTGCTGCTGTCTTTGAGGCAAGCGCCTGCGCAATTCGGGGAAGCTTGTCGTGCTGCGCCAATGCGATGTAGCTTGCGTCGATCGCGGAAGTGCCTGGCCGCGATGGACGCGCGCCTGGGCGGGTCTTCGACGCAGACCAGAGAATGCTCTTCGGAGCCAACGCAAACATCAACCACTTCCCTAAGCCTTACATCCTTGAATTCTTTCTATGCAACGTGCCGTACCATCGGTAAAATCGTCTGTTTCGATGAAACGCATCCATGTCATGGATAACTAGTGACATGGGTTCCAGGGCGTTGACCTGAACCCTCTCGTTGTGCGTCACAGCTAATCCCAGCGGAACCTTACGGCGGCAGCACGCAGCATGACCCACGTCAGCCGGCCATGAGCGCGGCCGCGACGACGACATCCGAACGGAGCCGTTGACATGACTTCACTTGCACCACTTCCTCAGATCATCACCCATCGTGCGCCGTGACCTGCTGGAAGACCTGGGCAGAGCCGGCGATATCACGAGCGATGCAATTATCGCCGCCGATTGCAAAGCCAAGCTTTCGCTTAACGCGCGCCAAGCGGGCAAGGCTACGGCCGCGTTTGTCGAAGCGATATGCGGTCAGGCGCCAATCACCGCTTCGCGCTCGACGACGCGGTGCTCATTACGGACAACCACATCGCCATTGCCGGCGACATCCCCACCGCAATCGAGCGGGCGCGTAGCGTCATAGGTCACATGCAAGATCGAGGTAGAGGTGGACGGGCTGGACCAGTTGGAGATAGCCCTTACAGTGGGCGTCGACGCCGTGCTCCTCGACAACATGTCGGTCGAGGAGCTTGCGCAGGCTGTGGCTATGTCGGGCGCCGCGCGATCACCGAGGCCTTGGGCCGAGTAACGCGGGCGAGCGCCCCGGCAACTGCGGCGACCGGCGTGGACCTCATATCGATTGGCTGGCTTACCCACAGTGCGCCCATTCTCGACATCGGTCTCGCGCTTGGCGCCGGCGCCATCACCCGGCACTTCAAGATGTTCATAGCTCCGGACCGTTCCGAACGATCAGGGTGCCGGATGGCCACTCGCTCATCGAGCGTCCAATCGGCACAACCACTACGAGCACGTCCTCCACGCGCGTGGGCGGCAGGTCGAGATACACATCTGCGAGAGTGGACCGCACGCGAACGCCCGACACAATCGCCGCCAGGCCGTCTCTGCAGAACCTTTCCATATGGTTCCGCATCGCGTGCCGAACGGTGCCGAAAGCGAATGGAACCCCAAGCTGCTGCAATACTGGATATACAACGCGCATTGAATGACTGATCCCTTGTCCCTCAAGATCCGGACGCACCCCGTACAACCCCAGGTCGGCCACTAGGAGCTCGACCTCGTCAACCTTGATGAAGCGGCGTAGTATGCCGATATGAGCCGCTACGCCGTGCGCGTCGTAGCTGATTGCGCGGAGTTCCGGCCTCGCACCGGCCCAGCTACGGCCGTCTTCGAATGGCTCTGAGTTGAAGGCCCCAGTCGGTCCGTAGGTCTTTCGGAAAAACTCGGAGAGTTCGACATGATCGGCCTGTTGCAACTCATTTTCCCAGCACAACCTCCACCGCACGTCAGAGCACATGGAAAACCTCATCTTTGTTGCTATTTTGTTGGGGAAGCGCCTAGCAGGGGGACGCTTGTCGAATCGAGCCGGCTCGATGTAGCTGGCGCACCGAAGAAACTAGCCGCAATGAAC
This sequence comes from Mesorhizobium sp. WSM4806, assembly GCF_055811635.1. NCBI lineage: Bacteria > Pseudomonadati > Pseudomonadota > Alphaproteobacteria > Hyphomicrobiales > Phyllobacteriaceae > Mesorhizobium > Mesorhizobium sp. WSM4806. The sequence continues at coordinate 127,634 of NZ_JBVVQZ010000012.1, forward strand.
ATGCGACCCCGTTGTGTTCCGAGCACACCGGAAGGCGCACACCAGAACAATACTGCTCTGAACCAATGCAAGAATTCGATAACTAGCTATGGCTTACATCTTTGAAATCTTACTATGCGACGTTCTGCGGCATTGGCAAAATCGTTTCTTTGGATTAATGCATCCAAGCTATGGATAGGAAAAGACATGCGTTTCAAAGAACTTGATCTAAATCTCCGCCCACGGCGGCCTTGATCAGGAGGCTTCGACCCGGCCAGTTGCCCGACCGACCCGCTCGTCAGTTGCCAGACCAACCGACTGCTATGGGTGCGAACCTTCCCCCAATGTTGATAGCCGTCATCGGGCCGCACTGAACTTTTCACGCTAAATCATCGCCATGCCGCCATTGACGTGAATGGTCTGGCCGGTGACATAGGCGGCTTCGTTGGAAGCGAGGTAAGCGACGGCGGAGGCGACTTCGGCGCTGGTGCCCATGCGCCGTGTCGGAATCGCCGCCATGATCGCCTCTTTCTGCTTGTCGTTGAGCTTGTCGGTCATCGCCGATTCGATGAAGCCGGGGGCGACGCAGTTGACGGTGATGTTGCGCGTGGCGATCTCCTGCGCCAGCGACTTGGAAAAGCCGATCATGCCGGCCTTGGAGGCGCAGTAGTTGGTTTGGCCGGGATTGCCGGTGACGCCAACCACAGAGGTGATGTTGATGATGCGGCCATGCCGGCGCCGCATCATCGGATGGGTGAGTTCGCGGGTCAGCCGGAACACGGCGGTCAGATTGACCTCGAGCACCGAATCCCAGTCGGCGTCCGACATGCGCACAAACAGCCCGTCCTTGGTAATGCCAGCATTGTTGACGAGAATGTCGACGCCTTCGAGATCGGCCTCGACCTTCTGGCCGAGCGCCTTGACCTCTTCGCGATTGGAAAGGTTCGCCGGGAACAGCTTGACCCGTTCGCCGAGCTCGGCCGCCAGCGTTTCCAGCTTCTCGACGCGGGTGCCGTGCAGGCCGACGACAGCGCCTTGCGCATGCAGCACCCTGGCGATCGCCTCGCCGATGCCTCCCGATGCGCCTGTGACGAGCGCCTTGCGGCCGGTCAGATCGAACATTTATCGATTCCCTTTCTAAGGACCGGCTTCGCACGGGAGCGGTCACTGGCGGCCCTGCGCCTTCCAGACATTATCGGGTACAGCTTTGGACAGGCCCTCGAGCCGAACTCGAAGGGCCTCGCTAAACCTTCCGGGTAGCGGTACGTCCAAGTCGCTTCAACAGTTGAGAATTTTGAAAAAAACGGACCCCGGCTCGTCCAGCTTCCGTTGCCACTTGGCGCATTCCCCGAGGCGGTCCAAGGCGACGTCCTTACAATCGTGATCCGGCCATACGAGAGATAGAGTTACTGGAGGCATCTCGAATGGCTTCTACACCTGCTTGAACGCCAGAACTGCGTTCATGCCGCCCATGGCGAAGGCGTTGCTCAGTGCCACGCGCACCTTGCGCTCGCGCGCCCCATTGGGCGTGACGTCGAGATCGCAATCGGGGTCCGGCTCGCGATAATTGGCGGTCGGCGGCACGACGCCCTCCTGGATCGCCATCACGGAGGCGATCATTTCAAGTGCGCTCGCTGCGCCGAGGCAATGCGCGTGCATGGACTTGGTGGACGAGACAGACATGGAATAGGCATAGTCTCCGAAGACGCGCTTGATTGCCGCCGTCTCCGTCTGATCGTTGGCCTTGGTGCCGGTGCCGTGGGCGTTAAGGTAGTCCACGTCCTCGGCATTCAGCCCGGCGTCGGCAAGGCAAGCGCGCATCGCGGCCTCCGGCCCCTCGATAGACGGCGCGACGATGTGGAAGGCATCGCCGGAAAGGCCGATCCCTGCGATCTCGGCAAGCATTGTGGCACCGCGCGCCGCGGCATGCTCATAGCTTTCCAGCACGGCCATGCCCGCACCCTCGCCTATCACCACTCCCTTCCTGTCGGCGGAGAAGGGCCGGCAAGTATCCGGAGCGAGCGCGCGCATTGCTTCCCATGCCTTCATCTGAAGGCATACGAGCGGCGCTTCGGCGCCCCCGGCAAGCATCACGTCGGCCCGGCCGAGCCTGATCTGATCCGCCGCCGAAGCGATCGCATGGTTGGCTGATGCGCATGCGGAGGCGATGGCAAAGACCGGGCCGCGCAGGCCGAGGCTCATGCTGACCTGGCTGGCAGCGGCGCTCGGCAACCCCCTTGGTGCAGTGTAAATGCCAGCACGCTTCGCGCCGCCCAAAAGGAGGGCGCGGTAGGTGTCTTCAACCGTTCCCCAGCCCCAGCCGCAGACACCCACTGTCGCGCCGAAGCGATTCGGATTTCCCTGATCGCAGGAAAGTCCAGCGTGTTGCATGGCTTCGCGCGCTGCAAGCACAGCGAGCAAGCCGACGCGGTCCATGGAGACGAGCTGGTTGCGGCCGATGTCGTGCTCGGGCAGTTCCTTGATCTCGGTACCGACAATGCCCTTCATCTCATGAAGCTCGGAACTGACCATCGGGCGGATGGCGGAGCGGCCTTCGCGCATCTCTTTCCAGATGGAGGCGGCGTTGTTGCCTAGGCCGCAAAGTCCGCCCATCCCAGTAATGACGACTCGCCTGTCCAATCAGACCTCCTTCGCGAGCAAACCGCGGACGGCTTCCACCATGTCGCCGACATTCTTGAGATTCGACCAGGCGTCGGCCGCGTTCATGTCTATCTTGATGTCGTAGGCCTGCTCCACATCCCAGAGGAGATCCGCCAGACCCAGCGAATCGACTCCGAGCGAGGTCAGTTCCGTGGCAGTCGTTATTTCGCCGATGATGGACACACTCTTTCCCTGGCCGCTCTCCGATTCGAGGCGGTTCTTGATCGTGGCAATGATTTCCGTTGCGAGTTGATCAGCCATTCTGTTCCTTTCCATAGCAATGCCTTTTGACGTGGGTGCGTCGCCATACCTCTGCCAGTCACGTCGCGAAAATCGTCCTGACCAGGCTTGTGCCACTCACCAACAGCAATCGGATTAAAGAGACCTGATGAGTTCCGGTTGGTCTGCGGCGTAGGCATCCAACTGCAACTCATTTTCCAGGGGCAACTTCCATCGCACGTCTGAGCTCATGGAAATTTCACCTTTCGGGCTCTTTTTTCGCAGTCGTCACACGATAAGGGTAGCGGGCGATCAGGGCGTGTGAGGTGCTGTCAATGCGAGATTCCGGACGATTGATAAAATCGTTTGTTTCAATGAGAGCATCCACCCTGTGGATAGAGATACATTTCAATGAACGGGCAAGCCTCTGGTTGCGGGAGTGCGACAGGAGACATCCCGCATGGCTCCACGCAAAAGCTCGGCACGTCTCGGGCGCTGGTAGATGCTCAGCGCCTCACACTCGCTCTCTACGGTGCGACGAAGCGCCGTGGCGGTCGCGGAAGGCACAAAGGTTACCGATTCGCAGGGTGGATTCATCCTGTGGGTCGAGCTTCCGAACACCATCGATTCGCTCGACACTTTCAGGGCTGCATCGCGGCGGCGGCATGGGTTGTATGGGTTTCTAAGGTCTGCGCCTCTCACCAATCTCAAAGGGCGGCAGCAATGCCGCCCCCTTTTTTGGAACGGAGCCGGTCGGAAAAGGTTTGGGGCTTGGTCATCGGTGGTTCCTTCGAATCAGGTTGTGTCAGCAACCCAACGCTACCGAAGAACATCGATGACTGCCGCTACGCCGCTCGCTCGCTTGTATGGGGCGATGATTGTCAAGCCTACGGTTGCTTCATTTCCTCTATCTCCTTGTTGGGCCGATTGGCGACCATCTCCTCGTCCCGACCTCCCTTCGACTGGCCGCCCGCGTGCAGGGACGGTCAAGGATGGGCCGCAGGCTCCATCGCGTAGCGACTTGTCCTTGACGGTCGCGAGCGCGGCGGCAGACTGTTTGGGCTCGGGCGAGGCCTGAGCAAACGAAGGCAAATCCGGGGGAGCTCGCCATCAGGCGCGATAAGCGCGCCGCAAGCTTGTATGCGGTTGATCCTCGCGGACCAGAACCATGATGCAGCCATACGCATCAACGGGCTCCGGGGCGGCGGGCCCATTCTACGAGCGCGGCTTGAGAGGCCATGTGAGCGATCGGTTCACCGCCACCTCGGATCCCTTGTTAGCAGACCTTTTTCGGCCCGCCGGATCGGCTGTTTCCTCCTCTGGCGTCATGCAGCGCGCAATACGACACCTGTCGGAATCTCACCTGTCGTGACCAGTCTCCATAGTGCTATCAACAGTTTGCGCGCCAGCGCCACGATCATTGTCTTGCGTGTGCTGCCGCGACCATCGGCTGTGCGTGCCGTAAACCATTGAGCAAGGGCGCTGTCCTTTTGATATTGTAGAAAGCGCCACGCCAGCAGGATCATGCCGTAGCGAACGCGCGCATTGCCGGCCCGCGCGAGCCCTTTCTCGCGTCGGCGTTTCCCACTCTCGTCGGGTGCCCCGGTGAGGCCCGCGTACCGGGCGATGGCCCTTCGATCGCGTAAGCCGCGCGACAAAATCTCATGGCCCAGCATGTCTGCCGTCTCGACGCCCACGCCAATGAGTCGTGCGAGGAGACGAACCATGGCATGCCCCCGTTGCTCCGCCGCTGGCGCCGTAGGAACTGCGGCAAGCCGGCGCAACCGCTCGTGTTCGATCTCCCGGATCTGGTCGCGCAGCAACTGCATTCGGGCAAAGTTGCGGCGCAGTTCAGCGCGAGTGTTCTCCGGCAACAAAGTGCCTTCTGCAGTACTCAGAGCTTCCAACTGGTTGGCATTGCGCAAGCTGGGTTTGAAGGTGCGTATGCCGAAGCGGGCGAGGATCGACTTGATGCGGTTCACAATCCGTGTTCGCTCGCGCACCAGACTGTCGCGCTCGCGGTTTGGACGCCGTGCGTCCTCCTCATCGACTGTGGGAATCACCGCCATACTGCAATGCCGTTTCTCGCCGCGCAGCCAGCCGAGAAACGCGCGCATCAGCAGCTCTGTATCGAGGCGATCCGTCTTGGCGCGCCGGTGTTCGCGCGACACGGCAACGCTCGAGGGATGGATCACATGAGCCTCGACAGCTCGCTCCTGCAGCCAGCGCGCCAGCCAGAAGCCGTCGCGTCCGGCCTCGTAGGCAATCGTGATCCGATTGATCAGCTGTCCCGACAGCTCGGCTTCGTTACGCCAGCGATGCAACAGCTTCAGCAATGCCCCCGGATCAGCGTCGAGTTTCTTGAGCGGCCGACGCTCAAGGCTTGGAACAATCGCTGCGACGAGCCACTTCGATTGGCTCATCTCGACCACAACAATCAACGTGGTATCTTGGTCGAAGGCGGCGAGGGACCGGGTCGCGTCAAATGATTGCGACATGGTGGCGCTCCTTTTGGTTGGTTCAACAGCGCCAAAGGATGCCACACCCTCGCCGCTCGACCCATAGCATCTACAGCGCTGTTGAGGGCGCGCTCGCGAGCGGCTTCGCTACCGCCGACCTACACCACGCGGTGGGACACGACCTTAAGGTCGGCTAGAGGGCTGGCTGACCATGGCGTTAATATATTGCGGCATTATGAATTTTTAGACATTCCAGTAACAAATAAACTTAACATTCTTTCACTTGAGTTTTGGGGCTTGTTATTCAATTAACTAGGGCGCCCGAACCCGGCAAGATCAAGCGGGTTAGTCGAAATCCAATTTTGCTGGTGCTTGTTGAGGGATGAGACGCTACGCATTTGCGGGAAGCTGCAAATGATTTTGTAGCTTTATTACATAATGGTTCTTTAAGGAGTTGTTGGCATGCGCGTAGAAAACGATCATTGCGATGTGATCGGTATGCCGGTCGCCCCCACGCAACTTGATAATCTGTCTTCTGCGATTCTGCAGCAGGGGGGGATGGCGCAAGTGTCGCTGCCAGGCAATGTGGTGGCCTGGGCGGCAGGCCGTCACCAAACGCTCAGGCGGATGCTTTCCGACCAGCGTTTCAACAGGGACTGGCGACAGTGGCGGGCGCTGCAGGACGGCGAGATTCCCGAGGATCATCCGCTGATCGGGATGTGCAAAGTGGACAACATGGTCACGGCGCATGGCGCCGATCACCGGCGCTTGCGCGGCCTGCTGTCCAGGAGCTTCGCGCCCAGTCGGATCGCCTTGCTGGCGCCACGGATCGAACAATGCGTCGATCGACTCCTGGCCGAGATGGCGCAGCGCGGCGGCAGTGCCGATCTGATGTGCGAGTTCGCCGTTCCGCTGCCCACCAACGTGATCGCCGAACTGTTCGGTTTGCCGGACGAACACCGCGAGGAGATCGTCGCGCTCACCTACAGCCTGGCCAACACCTCCGCCACAGCCGCAGAGGTGCGACAGACGCGGCAGCGCCTACCGGAGTTCTTCCGTCGCCTGATCGCGCTCAAGCGGGGCCAGCTCGGCGATGATCTGGCTTCGGCCCTGATCCTCGCGCGCGACAACGGCGAGCTCGTCTCCGACACCGAGCTCATCGACATGCTGTTCATGGTGCTCTCTGCGGGCTTCGTGACCACCACCGGCGTCATCGGCAATGGCGTGCTCGCATTGCTGACGCATCCGCAGCAACTGCACCTGGTGCGCAGCGGCCAAGTTCCGTGGTCACAGGCTATCGAGGAAATCCTGCGCTGGGGCAGCTCAGTGGCCAATCTGCCGTTCCGCTATGCCACCCAGGACGTGGAGATCGACGGATGCATGGTTCGCCGCGGCGACGCCGTCCTGATGGCGTTCCATGCGGCGAACCGGGACGAAAAGGCCTTCGGTCCCGGCGCCGACAGGTTCGATGTCACCCGGCGGCACAACCCGCACCTGTCGTTCGGCGAGGGGCCGCATGCCTGCCTGGGCGCAGAGCTGGCGCGCCTGGAATTGCGCTGCGCCTTCCCCGCGCTGTTCGGGCGGCTGGAGGATCTGGCGCTGACCATCGCCGCGGAGGACGTCGTCTACATGCCGTCTTACGTCATTCGCTGCCCGCAGCGCCTGCCGGTCACCTTCCGCCCGTCCATCGCTTAGAGAGTGAAGTGCCACCATGTCCGAACAACCCTTGCCGACGCTGCCGATGTGGCGTGTCGATCACATCGAGCCCTCGCCCGAGATGTTGGCGCTATGCGCCAATGGTCCGATCCACCGCGTGCGGTTCCCGTCCGGGCACGAAGGCTGGTGGGTGACAGGCTACGACGAGGCCAAGGCGGTGCTGTCCGACGCGGCATTCCGGCCCGCGGGAATGCCGCCGGCGGCATTCACCCCGGATTCGGTGATTCTCGGTTCGCCGGGGTGGCTGGTCTCGCACGAGGGGGGCGAGCATGCCCGGTTACGCACGATCGTGGCGCCGGCCTTCAGCAACCGCAGGGTGAAGCTGCTCGCGCAGCAGGTCGAGGCGATCGCCGCGCAGTTGTTCGAGACGCTGGCGGCCCAGCCCCAGCCCGCCGACCTGCGGCGCCACCTCTCCTTTCCGCTTCCAGCCATGGTCATCAGCGCCCTGATGGGCGTGCTCTACGAGGATCACGCCTTTTTCGCCGGGCTGTCCGACGAGGTGATGACGCACCAGCATGAAAGCGGCCCGCGCACCGCGTCGCGCCTGGCCTGGGAAGAATTGCGCGCCTACATTCGCGGCAAGATGCGGGACAAGCGCCAGGATCCGGGCGACAACCTGCTGACGGATCTGCTCGCAGCGGTCGACCAGGGCAAGGCAACCGAGGAAGAGGCGATCGGCCTGGCGGCGGGCATACTGGTGGCGGGGCACGAGAGCACCGTGGCGCAGATCGAATTCGGCCTGCTGGCCATGTTCCGCCATCCGCAACAGCGCGAACGCCTGGTCGGCGAACCGTCCCTGGTGGACAAGGCGGTGGAGGAAATCCTGCGCATGTACCCGCCGGGCGCGGGCTGGGACGGCATCATGCGCTATCCGAGGACCGACGTGACCATCGCGGGCGTGCATATTCCCGCGGAGAGCAAGGTGCTGGTCGGCCTGCCGGCGACGTCGTTCGATCCGCGCCATTTCGACGACCCGGAAATCTTCGACATCGGACGCGACGAAAACCCGCACCTGGCGTTCTCCTACGGGCCGCACAACTGTATCGGCGCAGCGCTGGCCAGGCTGGAACTCAAGGTGGTGTTCGGTTCGATCTTCCAGCGCTTTCCCGCGCTACGCCTGGCCGTGGCGCCCGAAGAACTGAAGCTGCGCAAGGAGATCATCACTGGCGGGTTCGAGGAGTTCCCGGTGCTCTGGTGATGCGCGGACGCCGCCGGGATGGGGATCTTCTCCGCAATTTTCCGGCGCGCCTGGGCGCGCACCGGTCAGATCAGCCAGCCAACAGGTAACCAGGATGGACGTGCAAGAAACCACAGCAGCATGCCGGGACGCCTTCGCCGAACTAGCGTCGCCAGCATGCATCCACGACCCGTATCCGTTCATGCGGTGGTTGCGCGAGCACGATCCGGTGCATCGCGCGGCGTCGGGCCTCTTTCTGTTGAGCCGCCACGTCGACATTTACTGGGCGCTGAAGGCGACGGGCGATGCGTTTCGGGGACCGGCGCCGGGCGAACTGGCGCGCTATTTCCCCCGTGCGGCGACCAGCCTGTCGCTCAATCTGCTGGCGTCCACGCTAGCGATGATGGACCCCCCGACGCATACGCGTCTGCGCCGGCTGATCTCGCGCGATTTCACCATGCGCCAGATCGACGACCTGCGGCCGAGCATCGCGCGCATCGCCGCAGCGCGCCTGGACGGCATGGCGCCCGCGCTGGAGCGCGGGGAGGCGGTGGACCTGCATCGGGAATTCGCGCTGGCCTTGCCCATGCTGGTCTTCGCCGAACTGTTCGGCATGCCCCCGGATGACATGTTCGGGCTCGCCGCCGGCATCGGCCCCATTCTGGAAGGCCTGAGCCCGCACGCCAGCGATCCCCAGCTCGCCGCGGCGGACGCGGCCAGCGCCAAGGTGCAGGCCTACTTCGGCGACCTCATACAGCGCAAGCGCACCGACCCCCACCACGACATCGTGTCGATGCTGGTCGGCGCACACGACGACGATGCCGACACGCTGTCGGATGCGGAGTTGATCAGCATGTTGTGGGGCATGCTGCTGGGCGGCTTCGCCACCACTGCTGCGACCATCGACCATGCAGTCCTGGCGATGCTGGCGTATCCCGAACAGCGGCACTGGCTGCAGGGAGACGCCGTGGGGGTGAAGGCATTCGTGGAAGAAGTCCTGCGCTGCGACGCGCCCGCCATGTTCAGCTCCATTCCGCGGATCGCCCAGCGCGACATCGAACTGGGCGGCGTGGTGATTCCGAAGAACGCGGACGTGCGCGTGCTGATCGCGGCAGGCAATCGCGACCCGGACGCCTTCGCCGATCCCGACCGCTTCGATCCCGTGCGGTTCTACGGCACCAGTCCTGGCATGTCGAGCGACGGGAAGATCATGCTGAGCTTCGGTCACGGCATCCACTTCTGCCTCGGTGCGCAACTGGCCCGGGTGCAGTTGGCCGAGAGCCTGCCGCGGATCCAGGCGCGCTTCCCCACGCTGGCATTGGCCGAGCAGCCGACCCGGGAGCCCTCCGCGTTCCTTAGGACGTTCCGCGCGCTGCCGGTGCGGCTGCATGCGCAGGGGGGCTGAGATGCGCGTCGTGGTCGACCAGGATCTGTGCGGAACCACCGGGCAGTGCGTGCTGACGCTGCCGGGGACCTTTCGCCAGCGCGAACCGGACGGCGTGGCTGAAGTGTGCGTGGTGACGGTCCCACAGGCGCTGCACGCCGCCGTGCGGCTCGCGGCCAGCCAGTGCCCGGTCGCCGCCATTCGGGTCATCGAAAGCGACTCTGGCGATGGCGAGCGCGCCAGCGCCGACCCTGCGCCTTCTCCGGCTGAGGCCTATCGGCATGCCGCGAAAGACCAACGCAATCCAGGAGGCCACGATGGGACGGTTTGAAGGCAAGGTGGCCGTGGTGACCGGCGCCGGCGCCGGCATCGGCAAGGCATGCGCCCTCGCCCTCGCGCGCGAGGGCGGCAGAGTCGTGGTGGCCGACATTGATGGCTCGGCGGCCATCGCCTGCACCGCGCAGATCGCGGCCGAAGCCGGCCACGCGCTGGCCCTGGCCATGGACATTGCCGATGCGCAGGCGGTGGCAGCGCTGTTCAAGACGGCGGAGCGGCACTTCGGTGGGGTCGACCTGCTGGTGAACAACGCGAGCGCCATGCATCTGACCCCGCGCGACCACGCGATCCTCGACCTGGACCTGGCGGTCTGGGATCAGATCATGGCGATCAATCTGCGCGGGACGCTGCTCTGCTGCCGGCAGGCCATCCCACGGATGATCGCCCGCGGCGGTGGCGCCATCGTCAACATGTCGTCGTGCCAGGGGCTCAGCGGTGACACCGCGCAGACGTCCTACGCCGCGTCGAAGGCGGCGATGAACATGCTGTCGGCCTCGCTCGCCACCCAGTACGGTCACGCGCAGATCCGCTGCAACGCGGTTGCGCCGGGTCTCATCATGACCGAGCGTCTCCTCGCCAAGCTGGACGAGTGCATGCAACGGCATCTGCGCCGGCACCAGCTCCTGCCGCGCGTCGGCCGCCCCGAGGACGTGGCCGCGCTGGTGGCTTTCCTGCTCTCCGACGATGCTGCGTTCATCACTGGCCAGGTCGTGTGCATCGACGGCGGCATGCTGGCGCATGTGCCGACATACGCCGACGGTGGCAACAGCCGCGCCGCGCGGCCTGCCGGCGACATCGCCGAAGCGGCCGCGGCGCCGCGCTGCTGATGGACATGCTGCTCAACCCGCTGGATCGTCGGCACCGGCTGCGGCACGACATCCCGGTCCTGCCCGGCGCTTTCCCCCTCGTCGGGCATCTTCCCGCCATCGTCTGCGACCTGCCGCGCCTGCTGCGGCGCGCGGAACGGACGCTGGGCAGCCACTTCTGGCTGGATTTCGGCCCTGCCGGCCACCTGATGACCTGCACGGATCTGGATGCGTTCGCACTGCTCCGGCACAAGGACGTGTCCTCGGCGCTGATGGAAGAGATCGCGCCCGAATTGCTTCGCGGAACGTTGGTCGCCCAGGACGGCGGCGCGCACCGGCAGGCGCGCGATGCGATCAAGGCGGCGTTCCTGCCCAAGGGGCTGACCCAGGCCGGCATCGGCGACCTGTTCGCGCCCATCATCCTGGCGCGGGTGCAGGCGTGGCGCGACCGCGGCGACGTAACCATCCTGCGCGAAACCGGCGATCTGACGCTCAAGCTCATCTTCAGCCTCATGGGAATCCCCGCGAACGACCTGCCGGGATGGCATCGCAAGTACCGGCAACTGCTGCAGTTGATCGTCGCGCCCCCGATCGACCTGCCCGGACTGCCCTTGCGGCGCGGCCGCGCAGCCCGCGACTGGATCGACGCGCAGTTGCGCCAGTTCGTCCGGGACGCGCGCGCGCATGCCGCGCGAACCGGGTTGATCAACGACATGGTGAGCGCCTTCGATCGCAGCGATGATGCGCTCTCCGATGACGTCCTGGTCGCCAATATCCGCTTGCTGCTGCTTGGCGGTCACGACACCACCGCCTCGACGATGGCCTGGATGGTGATCGAGCTGGCGCGGCAGCCTGTGCTGTGGGACGCCCTGGTCGAGGAGGCGCAACGCGTGGGCGCGGTGCCGACCCGGCACGCGGACCTGGCGCAGTGTCCGGTCGCCGAGGCGCTGTTCCGCGAAACGCTACGCGTGCATCCGGCGACCACGGTCCTGCCGCGTCGCGCGCTGCAGGAATTGCAGCTCGGCCAACGGCGCATTCCCGCGGGCACCCATCTGTGCATCCCGCTGCTGCATTTCTCGACCTCGGCGCTGCTGCACGAGGCGCCTGATCAGTTCCGCCTGGCGCGGTGGCTGCAACGCACGGAGCCGATCCGGCCGGTGGACATGCTGCAGTTCGGTACCGGCCCACACGTCTGCATCGGCTACCACCTGGTATGGCTGGAACTGGTGCAGTTCTCCGTCGCCTTGGCGCTGACCATGCACAAGGCTGGGGTGCGGCCGCGGTTGCTGAGCGGCGTCGAAAAGGGCCGGCGCTATTACCCGACCGCACATCCGTCCATGACAATCCGCATCGGATTCTCATGAGCTGGCATCGCACGCCCCGTGTGGCGAGGCAGCGGCGCCGGCGACGCCCGGCATTGCTGCCTCGGCGCGCGCGCTCGGTGCGACACCGGCAACACCGCGGCGGCTCGGCGCTCGCCGTGGCCGTGTCAGGTACAAGGACATGAACAACATGCAGACCGGTTCCACGCTACACGACGACCGAACTGGCGTTTCCGCGCTCGGCGGATTGGGCGCGCAGGCGCGCGGCGCGTCTGGCAGGCTGCTGCCGGAGATCTGGATGCAGGACGGTGCAAAGCGGGTCGAACAGGCGCTGGCGCGTCTTCTCTGCGCCGAAGACGACGGTGAGACCGAGCTGATGACGGCGATGCGCTATGCCACCTTGCATGGCGGGAAGCGCACCCGCGCCTTGCTCTGTCTGGCTGCCGGCGCACTGGCCGACACGCCGGCGCACATGCTCGACGACGTCGGCGCCGCCATCGAGATGATGCACGCCTGTACCCTGGTCCACGACGACCTGCCCGCGATGGACGACGACGTGCTTCGCCGCGGCCTTCCGACCGTGCACGTCAAGTTCGGCGAAGCCACTGCGATCCTGGTCGGCGATGCGTTGCAGGCGCACGCCTTCCTGACCCTGGCGAGCCTGGATGCGCCGGGCCACAACCGTATCGCGCTCGTGCGCGAACTGGCGCAGGCGGTGTCCGCCGAGGGTGCCGCAGGCGGGCAGGCCATGGATCTGTCGCTGGTCGGAAAGCACGTCGAGCTGGACAGGATCGTGGCGATGCACCGGATGAAGAGCGGAGCGCTAGTGCGCGCGTCCGTTCGCATGGGCGCGCTATGCGCCATCGCGGAGGATGCCGCGCACGCTGCGCTGTACTGTGCGCTCGATCGCTACAGCGCCTGTTTCGGCCTGGCGTTGCAGGTGGTCGACGACATTCTCGACGCGACAGCGGATACCGCGACACTGGGCAAGACCCCCGGCAAGGACGCGGCGGCGCAGAAGCCGACCTGCGCGTCGATCATGGGGCTGCAGGCAGCGCGCCAGTTCGCGCTGGATCTGTTGCGCGACGCCGGGGAGGCCATCGCCCCGGTGGGGCCGCGTGCGGAACGGTTGGCGCAGATGTTGCAGCGGGCCAACGCGTATCTGTTCAAGCACGCGCCATGCGCATGAGCGGGCCAGTCCGCATGGAGTCGCCCCTGTGCCGCTGCGATCGGCCGGCGGCAGCGGTGGACGCACTGTGTCCGAGTCCGCGGCGCCGATCGCAGCGGCTGCCCAGCACGGCCGCGGCCCGCTGCGCGCAAGCCTATGCGGCGGACCGGCGCCGGCATCGGGGCGCGTCGCCGCGCCGGACCAGGGCGGCCGTCCGGCGCTGCCCGTGCGCCGGGCCGCGACGGGCCTGCGGCGACGTGCCCAGCGCCTGCCCGATCCTGGTTCTCGCCAACCTTCTGCAGAAGGAACATCCCGCTTGAACGCGCTGTCCGAACAGATCCTTTCCGAATTGCGCCACCTGCTGAGCGAGATGAGCGACGGTGGCAGCGTCGGTCCGTCCGTCTACGACACGGCGCGAGCTCTGCAGTTCCACGGCACCATCACCGGTCGGCAGGACGCATACGCGTGGCTCCTCAGGCAGCAACAGGCCGATGGCGGATGGGGAAGCGCGGACTTCCCGCTGTTCCGCCATGCGCCCACGTGGGCGGCGTTGCTGGCGTTGCAGCGTGCCGATCCTCTTCCCGGCGCTGCCGACGCAGTCCAGGCTGCAACCCGGTTCCTCGAGCGCCAGCCCGATCCCTACGCGCATGCGGTCCCGGAAGACGCGCCGAGCGGCGCGGAGCTGATCCTGCCGCAGTTGTGCGGCGAGGCCGCATCCTTGCTGGGCGGCGTGGCGTTTCCGCGCCACCAGGCGCTGTTGCCGTTGCGGCAAGCGTGCCTGCTCAAGCTGGGGGCGGTGGCGACGTTGCCGAGCGGCCATCCCTTGCTGCACTCCTGGGAAGCCTGGGGGACGTCGCCGACCACCGCATGCCCGGATGACGACGGCAGCATCGGCATCAGTCCGGCGGCCACCGCCGCGTGGCGTGCACACGCCGTGACACAGGGGAGCACGCCGCAGGTCGGGCGCGCCGACGCGTATCTGCAGGCGGCATCGCGGGCGACGCGCAGCGGCATCGAAGGTGTCGTTCCCAACGTCTGGCCGATCAATGTGTTCGAGCCATGCTGGTCGCTGTACACCCTGCATCTGGCCGGGCTGTTCGCGCATCCCGCGCTCGCCGAGGCGGTGCGCGTAATCGTCGCGCAGCTCGACGCCCGCCTGGGCGTGCGCGGTCTGGGCCCGGCCTTGCACTTCGCGGCCGATGCGGACGACACCGCCGTTGCGTTGTGCGTCCTGCGCCTTGCAGGCCGCGACCCGGCGGTCGATGCGTTGCGCCATTTCGAAATCGGCGAGCTGTTCGTCACCTTCCCCGGCGAGCGCAATGCCTCGGTGTCGACCAACATCCATGCCCTGCATGCGTTGCGACTGTTGGGAAAGCCCGCCGCCGGCACCAGCGCCTACGTCGAGGTCAATCGCAACCCGCACGGTCTATGGGACAACGAAAAATGGCACGTTTCGTGGCTGTATCCCACCGCGCATGCGGTCGCTGCGCTGGCGCAAGGCAACCCCCAGTGGCGCGACGAACGCGCGCTGGCGGCGCTGCTGCAGGCGCAGCGCGACGGCGGCGGCTGGGGCACCGGTCGCGCGTCCACATTCGAGGAAACCGCCTATGCGCTGTTCGCGTTGCACGTGATGGACGGGAGCGAAGAGCCGACAGGGCGCCGGCGCATCGCGGAGGCGGTGGCGCGTGCGCTGGAGTGGATGCTCGCCCGCCATGCGGCGCATGTACTGCCGCAGACGCCGCTGTGGATCGGCAAGGAACTGTATTGCCCCACCCGGGTCGTGCGCGTGGCCGAACTTGCCGGGTTGTTGCTGGCGCTTCGTTGGGGGCGGCGCGTCCTGGCCGAGGGACCAGGAGCGGCGCCATGATCCAGACCGACCGCGCGCTGCAGCAGGTGCTGGAGTGGGGGCGTTCCCTGACCGGGTTCGCCGACGAGCATGCCGTGGAAGCGGTCAGGGGCGGCCAGTACATCCTGCAGCGTATCCAACCGAGCCTGCGCGACACCAGCGCCCGCACCGGCCGCGATCCGCAGGACGAAACGCTGATCGTGGCGTTCTATCGCGAACTGGCGCTGCTGTTCTGGCTCGACGATTGCAACGACCTTGGCCTGATCGCGCCGGAGCAACTCGCCGCGGTGGAGCAGGCGCTGTGGCAGGGCGTACGGTGCGCGCTCCCTGGATTCGAGGGCTGCGCTTTGCTGCGCGCTTCGCTGGCCGCGCTCGCCTACGATCGTCGCGACTATGCTCAGCTTCTCGACGATACCCGGCGCTACTGCGCGGCGCTGCGCGCCGCGCAGGCGGCAGGGGTGGAACGCTGGTCCTACGCCGAGTACCTCCACAACGGCATCGATTCGATCGCCTACGCGAACGTGTTCTGTTGCCTGTCGTTGCTGTGGGGGCTGGACATGGCGACCTTGCGCGCGCGTCCGGCGTTTCGCCAGGTCCTGCGGCTCATCTCCGCGATAGGGCGCCTGCAGAACGATCTGCATGGACGCGACAAGGACAGGTCGGCCGGCGAGGCCGACAACGCGGCGATCCTGCTGCTGCAGCGCTATCCGGCTATGCCTGTGGTGGAGTTCCTCAACGACGAGCTGGCCGGCCATACGCGCATGCTGCACCGGGTGATGGCGCAAGAACGCTTTCCCGCGCCATGGGGACGGTTGATCGAGGCCATGGCGGCCATCCGCGCGCAGTACTACCAGACCTCGACCAGCCGCTACCGCAGCGACGCTGCGGGGGGAAGCCAGCGTGCGCCGGCCTGAACGCGCGGGAGACGGCGGCGTGCGCGCGCTGCCGTCGGTCCGATCCGACGCAACGCCGTCGCCCGATGCGACGGATGGAGCTAGCATGAGCGACACCGCCCTGAGCCGGCGCAAGGACGACCATCTGGACATCGTGCTGGATCGGCGAACGGCGCCGGCCACGGTCGCCGGCTGGGAGTACATCCGTTTCGAACACTGCGCATTGCCCGAGTTGGACTTGACGCAGATCGACCTGCGCGCCTCGCTGCTGGGCAAGACCATGCGCGCGCCGCTGCTGATCAGCTCCATGACCGGCGGCATGCCACGCGCCGCGGCCGTCAACCGTCATCTGAGCGAGGCAGCGCAAGCCTTGGGGATCGCCATGTGCGTCGGTTCGCAGCGCGTGAGTCTGCAATCCCGCAACTCCCAGGGGCTGACGCGCGCGCTGCGCCGCCTGGCCCCAGACATTCCCTTGCTGGCCAATATCGGCGCCGCGCAACTGCGCGAGGCCGACGGCCTGGACCTGGCGCGCCGGGCGGTGGATGCGCTGGAGGCCGATGGACTCATCGTCCATCTCAATCCGCTGCAGGAAGCGGTACAGCCGGAGGGCGACCGCGACTGGCGCGGCGTCCTGGCGCAGATCGCTCGCGCCGCGCGCAGCGTGGGCGTGCCGATCGTGGCCAAGGAAGTGGGGTCGGGCCTGTCCGCCTCGGTGGCCTGTGCGCTCGTCGAGGCGGGCGTGGCGGTGGTCGATGTCGCCGGCGCCGGCGGCACCAGTTGGGCCGCGGTGGAGGGCGAGCGCGCCCGCGATGCCGCCGACCGTGCTGTGGCGATGGCGTTCGCCGATTGGGGGATTCCGACCCCGGCCAGCGTGCAGGCGGTACGTCGGGCGCTGCCAACGGTGAAGCTGATCGCGTCGGGCGGGATCCGCGACGGCGTCGACGTGGCCAAGGCCATCCACCTGGGCGCGGACATCGCCGGGCAGGCGGCCGGCGTGCTGCGCGCGGCGACGGTGTCCACCGAGGCGGTTGTCGCGCATTTCGAGATCGTCATCCGCCAGTTGGCCGTCGCCTGCTTCTGCACCGGCTCGGCTGATCTGGCGGCGTTGCGTCAGGCGCGCTTGTTGCCCTCGGCGCATCTGCTCGCCGGTTGATGCCGGCGTCGCCCGCACGTGGCGGCGGGCGCCGAGCAGGCTGCTGAAATGCCTACGCCAAAACATAGACTACTGATCCACCTTGGCGAAGCGGTTCGATCCGCGGGAGCGAGGTGTTCATGGAGCAGCTGTTCACGATGAAGCGGTTGGAGGATTTCGTTCCAGCCGATCATCGACTGCGCCCGATCCGGCTGATGGTCAATGAAGCGCTGGTGCGGCTAGACCAGACGCGAGGAATGACAGAAACTCTCCGTAGGACTTCGACAGGTTCAGGCCATTGAAGCTCGTTATTGAGTACCAACCAGGCGGTGCCGGAATTGATTGCGTATATGGTCGTTGAAAAAGCGGCCTTTGGCGAAGGCGGCTTTGAACGCGGCGAAGGTCTCCGGCGTCACGTCCTCAAACTCGTACTGTTTGCCGCTGGCGACGAACCACACCGAAAGGACTTTGCGCTTCGGATCATTCCGTTTTGCGTATCGAGGTGGATGGCATGATGCAGCTCGAGCAAAAGTCTTCAACGATCGCAGAGCCTGTCACGTTCCTTCGTGGTGTTGCTCCCGAGCAGCGCACGAGGATTTGCTCCGGGCCACCTAACGCATCGCGGCATCGTAAACGCGGCAGGCACGGTCTTCCGGGTCTCTCTTCTACGCCGGCAGCGAACTTCGAACTTCCAAAGCACTTCGACCCCTTGGCTTGGCGCTGTTGAATAGCCAATCGACCCTCATGCATACCCAGCAGATGAAAACCCGAGTGCGCGGCGTAGATCTCCGGGGCAATCAAGGGTGCAAAGGACATAGCAAAGCCGCAAGATTTGAGCTGGATTAAACAGGACGTGCTCTAGCGTGGCCAGGGACATCATGATTACGGGGCGACCTGCCAACCTCGCACCGTGATATAGCTGTCCACTGTCGCAATCCCGACAGAATGGTATCGTCGCTAACAAACGGAACCAGCCGCGCAAAGCCAAGCTGTTGAAATACAAACGCCTTTTAGCTGGCATGGCTCTTGCTGCTTGAGCTGTAACGTGCGCTCCGGCACAGAGCCGCTTCCAGCGGATCTCACGACCATTGCGCATACGTAGGCCAAAGGACTTTTCGATAGCGAGGTCAGGTGACGATGAGTAATCGTCCCGTTCACCGAGTTCATTGGACCTGAGTTATGGAGGAGGTCATACAATGAGCAAGGCGATTTCGTTCGGGGCGGAAGTCTTGCCGGTGACGGCGTCATCGACGACCCTTCGCGAGCTCATTTTTTCCAACGACCTCACATTTTTGATGGAAGCGCATGATGGGCTTTCGGCAGCGATTGCCGAGCGTGTCGGCTTTCGCGGGCTATGGGCCTCTGGTCTTTCCATCGCCTCGGCGCTCGGCTATCGCGACGCCAACGAAGCGAGTTGGACCCAAGTCGTCGACGTCGTCGAGCGCATAGTCGATGCGACGGACATCCCTGTTCTTGTCGATGGTGACAGCGGCTTCGGAAATTTCAACAATGCTCGCTTGGTCGCGCGGAAGCTTGAGCAACGCGGGGCCAGCGGCATGTGCCTTGAAGACAAGGGCTTTCCGAAGTTGAACTCCTTTGTCGGGGATCGGCATCCGCTTGCTGACATCGACGAATTCTGCGGCCGGCTCAAAGCAGTGAAAGACACGACGGGACCGGATTTCGTCGTCGTCGCGCGGATCGAGGCGCTGATCGCGGGTCACGGTCTCGATGAGGCGCTGGTTCGGGCCGAGGCTTATGCAGGAGCCGGCCCCGACGCAATCCTCATACACTCCGGCAAGGCCGTCGCAGACGAGATCCTGACCTTCGCCAAGGAATGGAACAACAAGCTGCCGATCATCATCGTCCCCACCAAATACTACAAAACGCCGGCTTGGGTTTTTCGTGATGCCGGCATTTCGACCGTCATCTGGGCTAACCATTCGATGCGGGCGGCGATCGCTGGCATGCGCGATATCTGCGGCCGCATCTGGTCGGAAGAAAGCATCGCCGGGATAGAAGACCAGGTTGCCGGCCTCGATGAGCTGTTCAGCCTGATCGGCTACGACGAACTGGCTCAGGCGGAACAACAGTATCTGCCGAACCGGACAGCACAGCCACAGGTACCGGAAGAACCAAAAAAACTTGTTGTGGAGGGCGGCACATGCTTGCGCAACGAATGAGCTTATTGGGTTCAAGCGGCACGGCAGCAGCGCGCGCTGCAGCAAACGCGGCCGCCCACGCCGGTAGGGAGATTATCGACTTCACCGCCGGTGAAATCTGGAGCGATCTGGCTCCGACAATCCGTGACGGTGCGATCAAAGCCATCAACAGAGGTGTCAATCGGTATACTGACACAATCGGCGTCATGGAGTTGCGCGAGACGCTGGCAATGAAGATTTCGCGCGAGACCGGGCAGCTATGGGAGGCCGAGGAGGTGGCGGTTACCGCCGGGGCCAAGCAGGCCTTGTTCAATGCTGCGATGGTACTGCTCAATCCGGGTGATGAGGTCATCATCCCGGCTCCCTACTGGACAACCTTCCCGGCCCAGATACGGATTGCCGGCGGCACGCCGATTTTTGTGGACACCCGCTCTAGCGACTACATTCCGCGCATCAACGCTATCAAAGCCGCCGTTACTGAACGAACCCGAGCGATCGTTGTCAACACACCGAACAACCCGTCGGGCGCCGTCTACGATATCCAAACGCTGGTTGGTATCGCCGAGCTCGCAATCAGTCGCAATCTGTGGATCATTTTCGACGAATGCTACGGCGACTTTGTGCATGGGCTTCACACCCACCACCCTATCGTCTCGGTCGTCCCAGAGGCCAGGTCGCGAACCCTGATCGCCAACGCCTTCAGCAAGTCGCTGGCCTTGACCGGTTGGCGCATCGGCTATCTGGCGGGTCCAAATCATGTGATTAATGCCGTCAAAGCCTTGCAATGCCATACGACCTCCAATCCCAATGTGATCGCCCAGTACGCCGTGCTGGAGCATCTGCAGCGAGAAGATGGGGGCTACCGGGGCAAGCTGCGTTCTCAGCTGGCAAGCGCTAGGCAGGTTGGTCTCCAGGTGCTTTCCTCGCTGACGCGGATACCGCTGCCCAAGGCCCAGGGCGGTTTCTATTTCTATCTGGACCTTTCAGATCTGCTGCGCACGATAGCCGGAAAAGGTGCCACAGCGACCGCCGACGACATCGTAAACATGCTCCTTTCTGAAGCCGGCGTGGCGGCCGTATCTGGCACCGCCTTCGGTGATCCCTTTGGTCTCCGCCTCTCTTATGGGGCTCCGCCTGAGAAGCTAGAGACCGGCCTCAAACGGCTCGTCGAAGTCCTCAACGCTTGGGAATGACGCGGCGCGCAAAAAAGGGGAATGAAATGACTGTCAGTGCTCCCAAAAAAGCCGTCATTCTCGCCGCCGGCTTCGGCTCTCGATTGCGTCCGCTGACCGATTTGCGTCCTAAGCCGCTGGTGGAAGTAAACGGCACACCGATCCTCCACAACGCCCTGCAAAATCTTGAGGCGGTCGGCGTGGAGGACGTGACTATTGTCGTCGGCTATCGCAAGGATGCTATCCAATATGCCTGCGGTAGCCGTTTCGGTGGACTTCAGATTAACTATGTCGAGTCTTCCGTCTTCGATTGCACGGGCAGTGCTTATTCTCTTTGGTTGGCGCGCGAAGCGCTGCTATCCGGCGATTGCTATCTGCTCGAGGGCGACGTCTTCTTTGAGAAGGATGCGCTCAGCTCTCTGATGATTGGCGATGCGGCAAACGTTGCCGCTGTCGCGCCATTCGATCCTTTGATGGAAGGGTCGGCAGTCGTTTTGTCGGACGACGGTTTCATCTCCGAAGTCCGATTGAAGCAGACGGCGGCAAACCTCGTCTCCGGCGCTCCAACCCTCTTCAAGACAATAAATCTGATCCGCTTTTCAGGTTCGGATCTCCGGGCAATGATCGTCCCGTCACTCGACGACCTGATCGGTTCTGGTGCGACCAAAGCCTATACCGAAGAGCTTTTAGCCCACTTGATCGGCGCACGAGGCCTTAAACTCGCGGCCGCACGCTGCGACGATTTGCGATGGTACGAAATCGACAGCACTGAAGACCTGCGAATCGCGGAAAGGATCTTCGCTCCGGTTTCACAGACACTTTTCAGCCAGGCAGTCTAAGACGTCTGGCGCCTAAGAAGGAGGCCTAAGTGATCCGGCAGCTTTTCGATCCGGCGAACGCCGTAACGGCAACAGGTCTGGTGCTCTCGGCAATCGGCATTAACTTTTCAGTCGCCGGCCTTCCGGAGATCGGCGTCGCCATCGTGCTTTGGGCGCTGCTGGCCGATCACGTAGACGGTGTCGTTGCCCGCCGGACTCGCGGCCGATTGGCAGAAACAGGGCAAGTCGGCAAGAATCTAGACTCGCTCGCGGATCTCGTAAGTGCGGGTCTCTTCCCCGCGATCACATTGATAACAGTCGGTCGTGGGTCAGCGACCTCCGTTGCTGCAGGAACCGTCCTCATTGTAGCCAGCGCTTTGCGGCTAAGCTACTTCAACGTATTCGGATCTCCGGGCGGTCGATTCATCGGCGTGCCTACCACCTATGCGGTCCCAGCGACGGCCGCCCTGTTCCTGCTCCGCCCAGGCATACCCGAGGCGATCTTTCCGGACCTGTTCGCGCTCGTTCTTGTGGGGCTTGCCATCCTGCATATTGTCCCCCTTCGAGTGCCGAAGACAGCCGGTGTCATGTACGTCGTCGTCACGGCATTTTGTGTCGGAGCATCTATCGAACTCGCAACAAGATAATGAGGAACTGCCGGTTCGGTTATTGGCGGCGCAATGGGATGACAGCTCACTTCCTGGTGGTGAAACTTTCGAATGACTCAGGACGGTGGGATCGGATGGGCCGCCACTTCGTCTCTTTCCTTTCACATGAACCTCGCTCAGTTGCCACAAGAAGGACGTTTTGATGAGGGCTGCTCGACAACAGGCGTGCAGGCGCCGTGCACGGGTTCAGGAGAACGCAAGCAACTGCGTGGCCAGTTAGGAGTGTAGCCTTGGAAAATAAGAGACCCGATCAGATGAAGCTTGGCTTGTTCGTCAACCAAGGCGGACACCACGAGGCAGCCTGGCGGCTGTCGGACACGCCGTGCGATGCAGGACTGGAGCTAGCCTACTACAAGAAAATCGCGTGCATCTCAGAGGCATGCGCCCTGCATTTTTTGTTCTTCGCCGATAGCGCCGGCGTCAAACAAGCATCCGCGAGCGAGATTGCGCGTGCCGCTGGCAACGATGGATTTGAACCGCTCACGCTGCTTGCAGCGTTAACCGGCCATACGCAATCCATTGGTCTGGTCACAACCGCTTCCACAACTTTCAATTCTCCTTACGATCTTGCCCGCAAATTCGCCTCGCTCGATCATCTCAGTGTGGGAGAGTCGGCTGGAATGTCGTGACCTCGGCTAATCCATTCGAGGCGCAAAATTTTGGCAGCGAGCCGCTTCCTGATCACGACGAACGCTATCAGAGAGCAATGGAATTTGTGGACGTCGCACGTGGTCTTTGGGACAGCTGGGGAGATGATGCCTTCATCAGGAATAAGGCTTCCGGCGTGTTCGCGGACACAATGAAGATGCATGTGCTTGACCATCATGGTCGTTTCTTTACGTCCCGAGGACCCCTTGAACATCGCTCGATCGCCGCAAGGATATCCCGTTCTTGTTCAGGCGGGGAACTCACAAGCCGGACTTGATTTTGCAGCGCATTACGGTGAGTCATCTTTACGGCCGAGCGGACGTTGGAAGGCGCTCAAAACATCTATCGATCCATCAAAGACCGCGCAAAAAAATACGGCAGGCCGGAAGATAGCATCGTTGTCATGCCCGGCGTGGTGCCGATTGTCGGTAAGACCGAAGAAGAGGCCCACGAGAAATTACGCCGACTTCAGGACCTCACGCACTCTGACATTGCCATCGGCGTTGCCAACCGGCTGCTCGGCTTCGTGACCGATCTTAAGAAATTCGATATCGACGCGCAGATGCCGTCGCAATTGCCAGCAACGAACAATTTGCAGAGCCGTCAAAAAATGCTGTTAGAACTGGTTGCGCGCGAACGGCTGACGGTCCGCCAATTCCTTAATCTCGTCACCGTTGGCCGCGGCCATCTGTTGTTGGTTGGTTCGCCGCAACAAATCGCTGACCACCTACTGGAGTTTTTCAACGATTACGCCGCTGACGGTTTTAACATCCTGCCTCCAGTTTTGCCGCAGGGATTACAGGATTTTGCCGAAATGGTGATCCCGGAGTTACGCTCTCGCGCCGCCTTCCGGCTGGCATACGAACCGGGCACGTTGCGCGACAATCTAGGGCTCGCCCGCCCGTCCAACCAGTTTGGCATTTGATACCACCCACCTTCACTATCCAACGCGTGGCATGCATTGGGAGGCAATGACATGGGCGTACTATCGCTTCGTTCGCACCCGAAACATATCGCCGTTCAATGCATCGCCATACTGGCCCTGTCGCTGTTGTCGCGACAGTCTCCTCTCCAACCTAATGACGATGTCTGGCGTCAGTCGTTCCACAATCGCGCTGAACAGCGCTTCCTCAGCCTCGGTGCAAGCCTTCGCCGACGCCAACCATTCGAGCACCGTGATGCCGGAATGGTGAGTCGTCGCCGCCGCATCTCATCGGCAAGCTCGTGACGACGAGCTTGGTCCTCGCCAAAATAAAACGACAGCATGCCAAACCTACTTCAGAAATTTCGCTTCATTGGATTTAGTGCGCTCCATCCCCTGCAAACGGAAGATGTCCTCGACCGGTAAAATATCGCGGTGGACATTCTGCACCCCGCCATCGGCGATAATGCAGCGAAAGGTTTCCTGCATGGCTGTCGCGGCGGCCCGGATGCCGTAATTGCCGTAGATCATCATGGCGATATTTCCGAGTGCCTTGACCCTCGACGCATCGAGGTCCGGATAGGCGTTCGGCACGATGACCAAGGGCACCGACCCTTTCCAGGCGCGCGAAAAACCTTCGATCTCGGAGGGATCCTTCTTCTTCGAATGGACGAGGATCATGTCGGCGCCGGCTTCCACATAGGCTTGTGCGCGGGCGAGGGCTTCCGCCTTGCCGCGACCGGCGATCAAGGCTTCGGTGCGGGCAATGACCAGGAAATCCGGGTCTTGTCTCGTGGCGACCGCCGCCTCGATCTTGCCCTGGAATTCCCCGACGCGCAGCAGTTCCTGCCGTCCGCCGGCGACCAGGCTTGTCACCTTCGGAAAGGTCTTGTCCTCGATCACGACGGCGCAGGCGCCCGCCCGCTCGTATTCGGACGTGGTATGGATGACGTTGATGGCATTGCCGTAGCCGGTGTCGATATCGGCGACGATCGGCAGCGAGGAGCGGCCGGCGATCGCCCGCAGCATGTCGAGATGCTGGGTCATCGAGATCAGGCTCATGTCGGGCAGGCCGTAGAGCGCGGAAAGCTCGAAGCCGGAAGCCCAGAGACCGTCAAAGCCGGCTTCCTCGGCGAGGATAGCCGAAAGCGGGCTGTGCGCCGCCATGATATGGACGAGGCCGCGTTCGGCCATGCGGGTGCGAAGGAGCTTTGCCTTGGTCGTAGTCGAAAGGGACACCATCAGAAACCAACCCTCAATTCAACGCGGCTGCTAGAAAAGCAGGTCTCGGCATAAGTCAACGGGATGCTTTGGGGGCCGACGCTGACGACAAGAGTCGTCAGCACGTGCTCGACCGCAGGAATGTTGAGATAGCGTGCTTCGTCATTGGAGGGTATGCGCGAGCGGATGCGCACGTCTTTGCGGCGGTATTCCGAAACGCCGCATTTGTTGAACAACGATAGAAAGCTGAATTGCTGGCGTTCTTTACCCTCGAAGGCACGAAACAGATTCCCGATGCCGGGCAGGCGAGAGCTCGCAATATAGTGGCTGCCGTAGTTGACCGGCGCACCGTCAGCTTCGCCCAATGTCGTCACCAGGATCACCTGTTCACCTTTTGGTAACTGCAGGGCTTCGCCCACATCACCAGGCGCATGGCATTCGACTACCGAGAGCACGGTGCGGGAAGGAACGAGATTGTGCTCAGCGAGATTTTGCTCGAAGAGCCGACGCGGGCCGAGATTGTATTGCAGCGGATTGACTACGGCATAGGCCCCCCGCCCCCGTTCGATACGAACCTTGCCTTCAGCCTGCAAGTGCCCGATCGCCCTCAACACCGTATGGCGATTGACCCCAAAACGGGCCGCCAGGGCCTCGCTTGAAGGCAAGCGATGATCGGCAGGCAAAACGCCCCGCTCGATCTCAGCAATCAATGTCTCTCCGATCTGCCGCCACAGCACCATTCCCGAACCCGCCAAGCAAACCTCCTCTTCCGACAAGCCGCCAGGCTGTCACATTACATACATATCCAGTTGATAATTGTTTAATAATAGCAGTCTAGAACTAACAAGGGAAGGGTTTTCTGGATGGGCGGCGTGGAGTTTTTCAACATTTCCAAAGGGTTTGGATCAACGCCCGTTTTGCAAGACGTCTCTCTCAGCATAGCGGAGGGCGAATTCGTAACGTTGCTTGGGCCATCCGGGTGCGGAAAATCCACGCTCCTTCGCATCCTAGCCGGGCTGGAGGCCGGCGATGAAGGAAGAGTTCGTATCGGCGGTCTGGATGTGACCGCCATGCGGCCAAAGGAGCGCGATGTCGCCATGGTCTTCCAGTCCTACGCGCTCTATCCGCACATGACGGTGGCAAACAATTTATCGCTTCCACTGCGCATGCGGCGGCTGAGTGCCTGGCAACGCCTTCCTCTAGTCGGCAGGCTGCTGCCGGGGGCCGCCGAGGCAGTTAAGGAAATTAAGGTGGAAGTCGCCCGCACCGCCGAGGCGCTCGGCATCGACCACCTGCTCGACCGCAAGCCGGGGCAACTCTCCGGCGGCCAGCGCCAACGCGTGGCGGTCGGACGCGCCATGGTCCGCCGTCCGATCGTCTTCCTGATGGATGAGCCCCTGTCGAACCTCGATGCCAAACTGCGCGTCCAGATGCGCGCGGAGATCAAAGACTTGCATCGCCGGTTGGGGGTCACCTTCATCTATGTCACCCACGATCAGGCAGAGGCCATGACCATGTCCGACCGGGTCGCGGTAATGCTCGACGGCAAGCTGCTTCAGACTGCTGCACCGTACGACATCTACGCCGATCCGGACGACCGACGCGTCGCCGAATTCGTCGGTTCTCCGAGGATCAATATTCTCGACACGGTGCTGCAGGCCGATCAGCACGTCAGGATCGGCAATCTTCACCTGGCTATTCCCGCGGACCAGCCTCCGGGAACCATGATCACGCTCGGCATTCGGCCGGAAGCATTCCGTCCCTCATCCAGCAGTGAAGCTGCGGCGCTTTCCGGCACGATCGGTTCCATCGAGCATATGGGTTCGGATGTCTTCGCATATCTGCTGATACCTCACCAGCCCAAACCGATCGTCGCACGACTTCCGGCCGAAGATGCGCCGAAACTCCTGGCCGGGCAGCAGCTCAACCTCACCATCCAGCCGGAACACGTCCTGATATTCGGTCCGGATGGTCGGCGCATCCGCACCCGCACGTCCGTCAATTCGCTGAGGAGCTACGCATGAGCGCCATCATTCCGGCAGACATGGCCACTGGCCGAATTGGAAACGCCAGCCGCAAGGCGGCACTGCGTGAATATGCCCTGGCGGCCGCCCTCGGAGGTCCGTCGCTGGTACTGCTGCTGATCCTCTTCATTCTGCCGGTTGTTGCCGTCTTCGTCATAGCACTGACGGACTGGCAGTTCGGCGCCCGGACGATCCGTTTCATTGGGCTCGGCAATTTCATCGAGATGCTGGGCGACGCGACCGTCCGGAAATCATTGGTGAACACCTTCGTCTATGTGTTGATCGTCGTGCCGGGCACCGTCCTTTCCGGCCTTGCGATCGCCTTGCTGATCGAATCCGGCAAGAGCCTGCGCGCCTTCTACCGCGCCGCCCATTTCTTGCCTTTCATGGCGACCCTGGCGGCGATGGCCATCAGCTGGGAGGCGCTGCTGCATCCGACCGTCGGCCTCGTCAACCAGACGTTCGTGGCGGTTGGGCTGCCGCCGGCCAACTGGCTCCGCAATGCCTCGACCGTGTTGCCGGTGCTGGCCTTCATCGGCATTTGGCGCAACCTCGGATTTGCCATGGTCATCTTCCTGGCCGGCATGAAATCCATTCCGCAGGATCTTTACGACGCTGCGGATATCGACGGCGCCGACGGCTGCCTGGACAGGCTGACGACGGTGACGCTGCCGCTCCTCGGACCGGTCACGATGTTCGTCTTGATCGTCATGGCGCTCAGAGCCTTCGAAACCTTCGACACCATCAAGATCCTGACCCAGGGCGGCCCGGCCAAAGCCTCGGAAATGCTGCTCTACACGCTCTACATCCAGAGTTTCGACTTCATGCGGACCGGCTACGGAGCCGCGGTCGCCGTCATCTTCCTCCTCATCGTTCTCGTGCTGACGCTTGTCCAGTCGCGCGTCTTCGACAGACGGGTGCATTACTCATGAACAGATTGTTGTCGCTGACCTGCAGTGCCCTGCGCCATGCCACGCTTCTGACGACCGCGACGATCGCGCTCGTCCCCTTCGTCTGGATGGTGTCGCTTTCGTTCAAATCCCCGAACGAGATTTTCGACAGCGCGTTCAGCCTGCTGCCGCATCAATGGAATGCGGTGGAGAACTACACCAGGGCGTGGACGCAATCTCCGCTGCCGCGGTTCATGCTGAACGGCGTCGTCATCTGCTCCGCCATCCTTTTGCTGCAGATATTGTTCTGTGCGCCCGCGGCCTATGTCCTGGCGAAACTTCGCTTCAAGGGGCAGGAACTGTTCTTCGGCCTAGTCCTGCTGGCCCTGCTGATCCCGAGCCAGGTGCTAGCGTTGCCGCTCTTCATCCTCTGCCACCGCCTGGGGCTGCTGAACACCTATGCGGCATTGATCCTGCCCTTTGCCGTTTCGCCCTTCGGCATCTTCCTGTTCAGGCAGTTCTTCAAGACCATTCCCGACGACATCATTCATGCCGCCAGGCTGGACGGCCTATCGGAGTTCGGGATCGTCTGGCGGATTATGGTTCCCATGGCGCTGCCGGCAGCCATCGCCTTTTCGATCTTCTCGGTTGTCGGCCACTGGAACGACCTGTTCTGGCCGCTTATCGCCGTCAATTCCGAGGCCCTGATGCCGCCACCCCTCGGCATCGTCGCCTTCCGCAACGAGGAGATCGGCACCGACTTCGGCCCCCTGATGGCCACGGCGACGCTCGTCGTCGCCCCGCTCGTCATCGCCTTTCTGGCTGCCCAGCGCTGGTTCATCGAAGGGCTGACCCACGGCGCAGTCAAATAGCGACCGCGCCTCCCGAAATCTCAATTCATTCAACCTGGAACACGCATTGATGCCCGAAACAGCTGCTCAGACACCCACCGCACGGCTCATCGATTTCACCCGCTCGATCCCGCCTATGCCGGCAATCTTCCAGGCCCGGCTCAGCCGGAGTCTCGCCGAACTCTCCGGCGAGGAAAGTATCGGCCTGCTCGCCCGCACGGCCGTTTCGGGCGGCGGGATGGCCGACCGGGAAGCCGGCGCCCGATGGCTGGAACCGCGCTTCCGAAGCGCGATTGAGGTCGACCGGATCGCGGTCACCAACGGCACGCAAAGCGCCGTATTACTGCTGCTGGAAGCGCTGGTTGGTCGGGACGGGCTACTGCTTGCCGAAAGCCTGTCCTGGGGTGTGATCCGAGAAGTCGCCCGACGCGCCCATGTCAGGATCAAGGGGCTGCCGATCGATGACGACGGCATCATTCCCGAAGCCTTCGAGGGGGCTTGCCGGAACGACCGCCCCAAGGCTCTGTACTGCAATCCGACCGACCAGAACCCGACGACCGCGATCATGCCAGAAGCCCGGCGCCGCGCCATCGCCGAGATCGCCCACCGGTACGGCGTGACGATCATCGAGGACGACGCCATCGGCCGACTGCATCCCGAGGCGCCGCTCCCGATTGCGGTGATCGCGCCCGAGATCACCTGGTATGTGATGGGCCTGACCAAGTGCATCGCCCACGGGCTTCGGCTCGCCTATATCGTCGGCCCGTCGCCGGCGAAGACGGAGCGCGTCATCGGTCCTGCCCGCCGCCTTTCCTTCTGGGCTCCGACCTCGCTCACCGCGGCTATTGCCTCTCGCTGGATCGGCAACGGTACCGCCGATGAGATCTGCAGAGCCATCCAGCAGGAGAGTGCCAAACGTGAGCAACTCGCTTCATCGATCCTGGTCGATGCGGATCTGGTTTCCAAGCCGGGCGCGATGCACGTCTGGCTGCGTCTCAGCGCCGCCCACGACCGCCACGCCTTCGCAGCCAGCCTCAAGAACCGGCAGGTTCTGGTCCGCCCCGCCGAACTTTTCGCGGTCGACGACACGCCACCGCCCAATGCCGTGCGGCTGTCGCTGAGCTCGCCACTCGAACGCGGCGATGTCGAGTGCGGCCTGCGCATCATCGCCGCCAATCTCGGGCGGCCCAAGGACTTCTGACCGCCGGCAATCGCGCCGGCGCATAATGCAACAGGCCGCTGAATGCGGCCATCACCCACGGAGAGACGACCGATGTTTTCGAAACCGTTCGGGGCCATGCTCATCGCGTGCACAGCCCTTGTCCTACCGGCTCAGGCGGCAGACATCACCCTCAGGGTCGATACGACGCCCTCGATCTTTGCGGACATGTTCAAGGACCTTGTCACCGCATTCGAGGTGAAGAACCCGACCATCCATTTTCAGATCGACACGTCCCAGCGCGACCAGATCGACACGATCCAGCGCACGATGCGCCAAGCCGTGATAAACGATCTGCCGGACGTCTCGTTTCAGGGCTTCAACTACCTGAAGCTGCTCGCGGATGGCGGCCATATCCAGCCTCTGGACGGCCTGATGGCGGCCGACGGCGGATGGAATGAGACCCAATATTCTCCTTCTGTGGTCGCAACTGGCAAGATCAACGACAAGGTCTATGCCCTCGGCGTCGCATTTGCCTTTCCGATCCTCTATTACAACGCTGATCTCATTGCCGAAGTGCAGGGCGGCAACAAGGAGTTGCCCGCCGATTGGGACGGCATACTGGCCGTCGCACGGAAGATCCAGGAAGCCCATCCCGATGTCCTCGGGGCCTATACGCGCTACAATTCCTTCCTCTCGCAGGGCCACATCATGAGCCGCGGCGGCTCACTTGGTAATGCCGAGGGGACGAAGGTTGCCTTTACCAACGAAAAGGGCATGGCCGCGTTCGACCTCTTCCGGCGTTTCGGCGCGGCCGGGCAGGCGAAGATCGACATGACCGACTCGCAGGTCCGCCAGTCCTATGTCAGCGGCAAGATCGGCATCCTCGCCGATTCCAGTAGCAGCCTCGCGAGCTTTTCCCAGCAGGCAAAAGGCAAGTTCGAGATCGGCACGGCGCATTTCCCGCTCGCCGAAACCGGCGCCGAATTGCCGACCTCAGGTATTGCCGTCGTGCTGCACACGACCGACCCCGAGCGCCAAAAGGCCGCCTGGCAATTCATGCGCTTCGTATCCGGGCCTGAAGGCCAGAATATCGTCGGGCGGAAGACCGGCTATGTGCCTGCCAATGAGGTGGCCGTAAACCGGGCCGACCTGCTGGGCGACTATTACAAAGCCAATCCGGCCATAAAGGCTACCCTTGAATCGATCCCCTATGCTGCAGCCTGGTATGTATTCCAGGGTCCGAATGCTGCCCGGATCGACAAGCTCTTCGTCGATCACCTGCAGCAGGTGGTGACCCTGCAACAGGCGCCCAAGGATGCGGCACAGGCGCTGGCCGCAGAGATTTCGGGCCTCATCCAGAAATAGGCTGCCCCAGAATTAGCTGACAATGACAATCAGTGATCCGGAACGATTGGTTCCGGATCGACTACCCAAACGACGCAACGGGAACGCATTCGATCATGGACGCCGCCTCTTCCGATTCCTCAGCACTGCTGCCCGGTGAATCTCTCGTGACTGCCGCCGGCTATCCCGCGCTCACCTATTTCCGCAAGGGAGAGACGGCGAAGCCGCTTGCCGTCTTCCTGCCCGGCGGCGGGCATCTTGCCCGCATCTCCTATGGACACCCCGACTTGCGGTCGGAAGACTTTCTGGATCACTGGCTCCAAAAGCAAGGTTTTGGTCTCCTAGCCATTTCCTATCCTTCCGACCATCCGGTTTATGATCGTACCTTTCCGGCGATGACGCTCGTCGAATGGGGCCGGGTCGCGGCGGATGTCACCAGACGGATGATGGACGACCACGGGCTTCAAAAGAATGTCATTTTGCTCGGCTGGAGCATGGCCGGACGCGCGGTGCGGCCCTACAACACTGCCGCAACCGCTCTCGGCATTGATGTCGAGGCCTTCTTTTCGCTGGCTGCCACTCCACCCCTTTTCCTTAATACCGATGTCGAAGAGGCATTCTGGCTGACCGAAGCCGGATTGCGCGAGACCCGTCATCCGAAACCCGGCCTGGAAAATCACGAACGTTTCCGCTGGTGGGATATCGCACTTGCCGAACAGGCCCAGCTCAATGGCCGGCCGATTTTCGACGGGCACAGGTATTTCCAAATTTTCCGCGGAAATCATCCCGCCAATCTCAATGGCGAACGGCTTCGCTATCGCGACGGAATCCTCGTCTCCGACATCGCCGAAGCGATCGAAGACATGGGCAGTTTCGGATATGGTGACTATCCGCTCACGGCCTGTCTCATACCAGAGTCCGAACACGACCTGCGCCATGCTGTTACCGACGCACCCACCTGGGGCTTCATCAATTCACAAAAGATCTTTCGTACATGGCTGCAACCGCTGATGGCTCGCGATCCCGGCCGGATGCGCGAACGATGGGAGGAGATCGGCGCGCTCGTCCACGCCGAGCCGCAACAGCTGAACGCCTTCATCCCCGGTGGACATCTCTTCTTCACGGGCGCTGTGGGCGCGGAGCGCACGGCGGCACAAATCCAGCCGCTTCTCCACGAAATACGGCGGCAACGCGCATTGCTGGACGCCGTCGTCGTCTCTCGCCCCTAGGAAGCGAACAATGATTATCGACATCGATTTGGAACGTCAGGGCAATCAGACGGGTTATATCCGCCTGTCGCACTCCACCGACGAGTCAGCCTATGGCTGGGTTCTCATTCCGGTCGTATCCATCCGCAACGGGGATGGCCCGCGCGTCCTTTGCCTCGGTGGCGTGCATGGTGACGAATTCGAAGGGCAGATCGCCTGGACCAAGCTCGCCCGCCGGCTCGAATCGCAGGATGTCCGCGGCCATATCCTCATCATTCCCGCCCTGAACGTCCCGGCCGCGCTCGTCGGGTCGCGCGTCTCGCCGATCGACCAAGTCAATCTCAACCGCTGTTTTCCGGGGAATGCGCGGGGGACGCTAACGGAGCGCATTGGTCATATGGTCGAGAAGGATCTTTTGCCGCTATTCGATATCGTCATCGACATCCACTCCGGCGGCAATTCCCTTCTTTATTATCCGGGCCCGACGATCACATTCGATCCCGATCCGGTCGCACAAGCCGACATGGTCGACCTGTTGAAGGCCTTCGGTGCGCCGCAGGCCTACGTCTTCGATGAATCCGGCGGCCGTGAGTCAGCGTTGATCGGCGCCTGCCGTCGCGTTGGCGCCAGACGTCTCGGCAGCGAGATCGGTGGCGGCGGGCTTACCTCGCCGGCGAATATCGCCATGACTCAAGCGGGCATTTTAAGAGTACTGGCGCATCTCGGTGCCATATCTCCGAAACTGGTCGGTGACCTACCCGCCGCCGCTGAGCCCCGTCTTCTGCGACGTGCCGGTCCCCTCAGCGACCATTACGTTTATGCCGAGGACGCCGGCCTATTCGAACCGTTCGTGGAACTGGGCGAAAGGGTTTCATCGGGGCAACCGCTGGGCCAGATGCTGTTTCCGGAAATGCCGTGGCGCGAACCGCTTGTCTGCAGCAGTCGTGCGGACGGTATCGTCATCTGCCGTAGGGCCAGAGGGCGCACGGCCCGCGGCGATGGTGTCATCGTGCTCGGCCAGGAGATTCCTACCCCCTCTTCCTCGCCAAACCGAAAGGGGTTGGATATGGCGTGACCTCACAAAGGATTTGCCACGCCCTGCGGCGTCAGATGCCGAGCTGTCGTGTCTTCGGCGCACCAATTGGCCTCGATGGACGGCTTACCGCAGGTCGGCCTTTTCCCTGAAGTAATGATCGCTCAGGGCCCCGGGCCTGTAAAAGAACTGCACTATTTCACCGGGCGGCAGCGAGAGGGCTAGCCCTGGTGCCAGGACACCAAGATGGGCCAAAACTCAGAAGGACGCCTTTGCGCCTGCAGGCTCCAACCGAGGTGAACTCACCACCACCACCGGATTCGGCCTGACCCGCACGCCCTGAGCGCGGCTATTAACCCTAGTCACCAGGCTTCTCATCCCACGAGTGAAACGTCCTGCGTCAATGTCATAACGATCATCGTGTGCTGTCCCGTCGGTGGCAAGTCATATTCGTCGCCATACGTGGAAAAGCCCGCGCGGATATAGGTGGAGACTGCCGAACTACGGGCATGCGCCCACCATAATCGGCAGCCTGCGACAGTCAGCCGATTTTGCAGTTCGTGAAGTAACTGGCAACCGAATCCGCGACCACGATAAGCGGGATAAACCGCAAGACCTCTGAGACGCCAAGCGCCCGTTGTTGGAGCAAACGGGAACGGTTCCGGACCGGACGAAGCCACGCCTATGATCGTCCCGTTTAAAAAAGCACCGAGATGCACCGCCTCAGAACAATCGTCGACGGGAGAAATGGTCACGCGTGGATTGCAGCCGGGGCGTAAGATATCGCGCCTTACGGCAACGACCTCATCGAGCCTGACCTGTCGAATTTCGAGATCATCCATGGCTCACTCGTAGTAGCAATCAGGCACTTCCGACACCAGCGTGTTCAACACCGCGGCGACACGTTCGATGCCCATCTGGAAATCTTCGTCTTTCACGGGAGCGGTGAGCGCGATCCTTGCGGCGCAAATGTCGGGAAATGTTTTGCCATTGCGTGCCCGAAAGAGCGGGCCGGGCCTGACTAGGACGCCAGCCTTGCGGCATCGGTCGGCAAAGAGTTGAGAACCGCATCCGAGCGGTAGGCCAAGCCAAACATGAAGTGCCCCCGCACAGCTGCCTAGTTTCCAAGCTTGCAACCCGATGACGGCTTGTTGTCTACGCCGCTCAGCCACCGCAGCCATTGCCGCCGCGACGGCTGCGAAGCGGCCGGTTTCGAAAAGATAGTTCGCAATTTCGAGGGATAGCGCGCTGGCAAACCAGCTTGAGCGCATAGCCACCGGGCCGACAATATCATGACGGGAAAGATCCTCGGGAAGCACGAGATACGCGACTCGCATGCCAAGTCCGATGCACTTGGACAATGTTTGCAGATACCAAACCCTGTCTGGTCCAGCGCTGGCTACGGGTCTCGGATCGACCGATCGTAACGATCCCAGGACATCGTCTTCGATGATATACCGGCCGTAGCGTCTGGCGATTTCAACAATGCGTTGCCGGCGATCGAATGGCATGACACTGGCTGTCGGATTATGTCCGGTTGGATTGCAATAAAGTGGCGCATGGGGATATTGCCGGCAGGCGGCTTCGAAAGCCTCGGGAATGACGCCATCCGCGTCGATGGCGATCGGTACGACTATCACACCCAGATCTGTGGCAATGGGCGGTACGAGAGGGTGGGTGAGCTCTTCAGCCAACAGCACATTCGTGACCGCGGTATGCCTGAGAGCTATGGCCAGCAAATTCTGTGTTCCGTTACCGACCACCAGCCGTTCCACCGGCGGCCGATAACCAAGCCGCTCGGTCAGCCAACGGCCGGCGAGATCACAGTCCCCCTCATTCCCTCCGATGCGATTACTTCGCAGCAAAAAATGGAGATCATGCCGCTGCGCGATCGCCTGCATGGCCGACTGCAGATGCTGATTCACGATAGATGATACGGGCGGCGTTGCCCGCGTAAGATCAATTTGTGCGGAGGTTGCATCGCCCATTAGTCATGCTCCCGTTTGCTGCAGCCGACAATTTTCCGAGCGCCCGACCCGATCGCGGACGTCTTTGAGCGGACAGTGGTGAGCGTCAACTCGGTGACGAAAGGCACTTCCATTGCGCCGCCCGCGTCGCAAAAGCGCTGCGTTAGTTCGTCGAGTTTGTCCAGGAAAGCCCTTTGTCCGATCCCTCGGATACCCTCTTGTGAGACACTCAGGGACAGGCACAACCCGATGAACTGTGACGCGGACATCGTCTGCTTCCATTCCCAAGTGCGTCCGATGACCGGCCCAAATTCAGGACTGGCCGCCAGTTCGGAGGCATAATCAACCCTCCTGAAGCCCCCGGCCGGATCATAGTGCGTTCCGCGTCGGTAGGAGGGGGTTGCCTCCTCCAGCAATGATTCAAGCGCGGCCAACGGTTCGCTGGCCCA
Organism: Mesorhizobium sp. WSM4806; assembly: GCF_055811635.1. NCBI lineage: Bacteria > Pseudomonadati > Pseudomonadota > Alphaproteobacteria > Hyphomicrobiales > Phyllobacteriaceae > Mesorhizobium > Mesorhizobium sp. WSM4806. The sequence goes on from NZ_JBVVQZ010000012.1 coordinate 163,268, forward strand.
GAACGCTCTCCTGTTTTGAACGAGTGCCAACACTCCGTTCGGACGGGTTATACGGACAACTTCGTGATAAAATCTGGGGCGGTCGAACCAACTCGCCGCAGTAGCCGCGGCTACCACCAGGCATTCGCCGTCACCAAAGGGCATGTGCTCGGCAGTGCCTGCTTTATATTCGATACCGCTGCCGGCGGCCGTCGCGACGCGAGCTTGCTCACGCATCGACGTGTTCGGTTCGACGCCAACGACCCGGCGGCTGTGTTCCACGTGCCGCGCCAATTGGCGCGTGAAAATGCCTGTGCCGCATCCGATGTCTGCGATCGTGGCGTCGATGGGATCTTCTTGCAGAGACAGAAGAATGATTGTGACAACGTCCGGCGGGTAACCTGGTCGGTGTTGCTCGTACAAGTCCGCAACAGTGGCCAAGATAGTCCTTCCTCGGGATGTTAACAGAGTCGTCCATGACTAGAGCCCAATGCATATTCGGCCACGATGATGTACATCACGCCTGCCGTTCGCGGGCGTGAAGGAGCAACATGTACGATCGCGAGGATGATCAGCGCCGCCGTTCCCCTGACGGAATCATCGAAGCAAGTTGCATGCCGAATTAGCGCTCCGGGTTTGCGTAACAGCGCTTGTCCGGTAACCGGTGGCTCGGCCTTGGCGACCTCCGGTCTGGGTTGCGACATTCTTGTCCAGCTTCGGACACAAGAAGGTTTGCCGAGAGCACGAACATCGATGACCTGACCGCCGGTCAAGATCGCGATGTCCTAAAGCATTGCCTGGCGGCGATCCCCGAAGCCCAGAGCCTTTACGGCAGCGATCTTCAGGCCGCCGCGCAAGCTTGTTGACCACCAGCGTTGCCAGAGCCTCGCCTCCTGAAGGCGCCGTCAATCTCATCCATGCTTGCGAAGCCGTTACGATTGGCCGAGCACTCTGCTCCAACGCAGCCTGCGCACGATAGGCTTCACTGGCTCGACTGAAGTCGCCGCGCTGCTCATGAACGTGACAAGCTCAACGTCTTGCCGGCTTTGCCGTTTCTCTTGGCTTGACCGAAAAGGACGCGCAACTCTCCTGCACATGGATCAGTTTGCGACCGCGAGAGAACTTTTCTTCCGAACTGGGCGGTCGGACAGAGTGCGTCAGCCAACCTTGCCCTCTGCCTCTCGCTGTTTCGATCAAAATCGGAAGCCTCAAGGCTTCTGCAAGACCTGTTTCGGCGAGGCGCGATACGCTTCCAGTACCTTTGAGGCGGAGCGGAGGCGCATCCGACGACGATCCAATTGCGGCGTCAATTATTCCGAATGCCACGAAGTCCGCATTGATATCGTCGGCAAGTTTGACGGCTTCTTCTTTATCGGATCCACCCGTTTCAGACCAGACACTACTCCAACACGCAGTGCCTCCTTGGCGCGCTTGCAGCGACGGACCAGAAAGCGGGCATGATTCACCGAATTTGGGTTCAGGAAGCCAACTACCACGGTATCGACGTTACCCAGTTTAAGATCGCGAATGCCTGCAGGTTCCAAATCGGAATAGCTTGCCTTCGAAGCAGTCGCACCTTGCATTTCGAGCACCTGAGCCAGCATGGCGTCGGCGGCATCGTCGAGTTCGCCACGGCCGCCTGCGCAGAGCACGGACATCCCGGTACCGTCTGGAAGGTCGGCGTTATCACCGCTGTCCTCGTTCGGGTTCTCCTCCCCCGTAGCAGCATCCCGCACTGGCGGCGCAGTCTCCTCCTGGTCAACTTCCTCCTGCGCAATGTCTGCGAGGTTTGCCTCGACGTATCATTACACTTGCGGCCATCTGACGCCTTTGCTCATCGGCCATCACCCCCCTTGCGCGATCCTGTTCGCCGAGCAAAAGGGCTGGAATCGCTACCTTGCAATAGAAATCGACAAGGTATTCCTCGTTCAGCATTTCTTCGGCGTGATCGGTGGCTTCATCGGGATCGCCGGCCAGCAGTCGCTGGTACAATCGGCTTGAGGTTCGAGTACGGGCTCGTTTCCGAACAACACGTCCAGGACTTGAATTGCCGCACATGCCTGCCGAGCACGACAAGGCAGACCTTTAATGGCGTCGAGAGCACCAGCCAAGCGGGCCCAGAGCCACGTCCAGAAAATCGCCGCAACGATGGTCGCCAATGGCGACAGCCCGGTCCGGGACCCGTAAAGCCAAGGCTCTGTGATGTTGTTGCTGATCAATTCCATGACACGAACAACGCGGCTGTCCAGAGGACCAACCGGGCGCCACTGCCAATGCCAGGAACGGCGGGAGAACCATGCCGATCGAGGGGCCGATCTAACGGACGAAGCGAAGCCCCAGCGTTAGCAAACCCCACAGCGGTGCGTTCGGTGGTTCTGTCGCAAACGGAATGGCAGCCATATCTGGCACGAAGCCCTCTCTTTTTCGGGGAGCGCGCTTGTTATGTTCAAAGGCTGTCATTTCGACCGATCAGTGATCTTGCTGTGCGTGCGCTGGTATCTGGCCTACAACCTCAGCCTGCGCGATCTGGAAGAGATGATGGCCGAACGCGGCCTGAACGTCGACCATTCGACTGTGCACCGCTGGGTCGTTCACTTCTCGCCCCACTTCTGGAGCGCTTCAACGGGCGCAAGCGCGCCGTCACCGGCAAGTGACACATGGACGAGACATACATCAAGATACGCGGCCAACGGATGTATCTCTATCGTGCCGTCGACGGGTCGGCGACACGGTCGAGTTCTTCTTCAGCGAACACCGCGACCTGTCGGCAGCCAAGCGCTTCTTCCGGAAGGCCCTGGAGCGCCACGGCAGACCGGATCGCATCGTCATCGACGGCAGCCCGACCAATCATGAGGCGATCATTTCCTGCGACCCCGAACACCGTCTGCGGAATCGATCGCGACGAGCGCTGAAGCCGATCCGCATCCGCAAGAGCAAGTACCTCAACAATTGGATCGAGCAGGACCATCGGCGCATCAATCGCCGCTCGTCTAGGCAGCGGTCTTGATCTCGGCAATGACGCCGACGATGTCGTTCACCACCGTCTCGACCAGCTTCTGGTCGTCGCCCTCGGCCATAACCCGAATCAGGGGCTCGGTGCCGGAAGGCCGGATCACTAGGCGGCCGGACTTGCCGAGCCGGTTGCGGGCATCCTCGATCGCGGCCTTGACGGGTGCCGTCTCCAGGGGCTCGCCGCTGGAAAAGCGCACATTCTTCAGGAGCTGCGGCACCGGCTCGAACTTTTTGCAGATCTCGCTGACCGGCTTGTTCTGGCGCTTGATGCAGGCCAGCACCTGCAGCGCCGAGACCAGCCCATCGCCGGTGGTGGAGAAATCAGACAGCACGATATGGCCGGACTGCTCGCCGCCGACATTCAGCCCATGCGCGCGCATGTGCTCGACCACGTAACGGTCGCCGACCTGGGTTCGGTGAAGTTGCAGGCCGGCTTCACCGAGGAAGCGTTCGAGGCCAAGATTGGACATGACGGTGGCGACGACGCCGCCGCCTGCCATGCGGCCGCTCTGATGCCAGGATTCGGCGATCAGCGCCATGATCTGGTCGCCGTCGACGACAGCGCCGTTCTCGTCGACGATGACCACGCGGTCGGCGTCGCCATCGAGCGCTATGCCGATGTCGGCGCGCACTTCATGAACCTTCTTGGAAAGGCCCACCGGGTGCGTCGAACCGCATTCCTCGTTGATGTTGAAGCCGTTCGGCTCGTTGTTGATGGTGATGACCTCGGCGCCGAGTTCCCAAAGCGCTGCCGGCGCCACCTTATAGGCGGCGCCGTTGGCGCAATCGACCACGATGCGCAGGCCCGCCAGCGACATGGACCGCGGCAGAGTGCGCTTGGCGAATTCGATATAGCGGTCGTGCACGCCGTCCACGCGCTTGGCGCGCCCGAGCCCATCCGCGTCGGCCAGCGAAATGTCGACATCCTGGTCGAGCAGCGCCTCGATGCGCATCTCGATCTCGTCCGACAGCTTGTAGCCGTCGGGGCCGAACAGCTTGATGCCGTTATCGTAATAGGGGTTGTGCGAGGCCGAGATCATCACGCCGATATCGGCGCGCAGCGACCGCGCCAGCATGGCGACCGCCGGCGTCGGAATCGGCCCCAGCAGGAACACATCCATGCCGGCGGCACAGAAGCCCGCGACCAGCGCGTTCTCGATCATATAGCCCGACAGCCGCGTATCCTTGCCGAGCACGACGCGATGGCGATGGTGGCCGCGCTGGAACGACAGGCCGGCAGCCATGCCGACCTTCATCGCAACCTCGGCGGTCATCGGAAATTTGTTGGCCCCTCCCCGGATCCCGTCCGTTCCGAAATATCGTCTCGTCATCTTACTCGACCTGCCCATATATGATTCACCCAAGTGTCGCCTCGTTGTCATTCCAACAGGAAGCCAGTGTCCGAGTGACTGGCCACTTGCCACTCCGCATCTTCTTTGCAGAATACCATGATTGTCAGGACGAAAGGTGTCCTTAGCTCACAATCTGGGGTGAGGACAAGAGCTGTACAAAATCTTGCGCTAAGCCCGAACGGATCGTGAAACTCATGCGGCTCGCCGGGTTGGGGTCGGTAGCCTAAGGGTTCGAAAGCCTTCGGCCATCTGATGCTCGGTGTCCCAGGTGTAGATGCCTGTCAGGTTGATATGTTCCCAACTCAGCGGCGAGATATGCTTCAACAGCGTATCTGGAATGTTTCGCCCTGGCCTGCCGGCCATCTCCCCCGCAAGGAGGGGATTGGCAGCTTCGCCGCTGCGCCCATCTCTGCAACATATGCCGGTGCTGCCGAGCAGGCTGATGGAATCGACCTCAGCCGCGATCAGCCGGCTGACCAGTTTCCGTAGCGCGTCAACGTCGACTCGGCCGGAACGATCGGCGGGGGTGATCGGAAAAGCAGACAGGCCGTTCGCGAAAAATCATGGTTCAATTCCTCGATCGGTGGGGACGAAACCCGGCCAGTAGTGGCCGTCAGGCGTCGGCCGCTTGCCGAAGATGGCCTGACCGACGCGCACGACAGTGGCGCCTTCCTCGATGGCTTCCTCGAAGTCTCCGGTCATACCCATGGAGAGCCCGGTGAGCGCGGCGTTGTGCTTCACGGCTTTGTCCCGCAGCCGGCGCAGCAGAATGAAGCAAGGCCGCACCTTGGCCATGTCGGAGGAAAACAGCGCAAGTGTCATCAACCCGCATGGCCGGAGACGGGGAAGCTGATCGAGGGTCTCCACGAAGGGCAGCAGTGCGTTCGGATGGAGGCCGAACTTGCTGTCCTCGCCAGACGTGTTGACCTGCACATAGACGTCGAGGAAGCGATCTTCGCGCTCCAGCCTCGTGTTCAGAAGGTCGGCGAGCCGCAGGCTGTCGAGCGCATGAAACTCACGCGCGAAGCGGGTCAGATATTTGGCCTTGTTGGTCTGCAGATGTCCGACGATGCTCCAGTCGATGGCGAGATCGTGAAGCGCCTCGCGCTTTGTCATTGCCTCCTGGATCTTGTTCTCGCCGAAGGTGCTGATGCCGACGTCGAAGGCATATCGCAGGATATGGGCCGGCACCGTCTTGGTGATCGGCAGCAACCGCACGGAGGCACGGTCGCGCCCGGCCCGGTGCGCAAGCAAGCGTGATGCGCTCTTCAACCGACGCCAGATTGGTTCGGAAGCTGGTAAGGGGATCAGGCCCGAAGCGTTCGACATCCTCGGGCGAAAGCGGCGAATTGTTCGTGCCCATTGTGATCTGCCCCTGTCGTAGACAAGCTCGTTGGCCTTGAACCACGTGTAGCCGACGCCACTAAGAAACACGAGGCTCTTGTCGGGCGCTGCATAGATGGTCCGATCCGCCGCCGTACCGGCGGCAGACAATGTGCAGACGGTGGCGAAAGCAAGAATTGCAACTGATGATGTGCAGCGATTCATGGGGCGGCCTCCCAGGGATCGGATGCCCGTTTGTGATTTTCCGTTAAACGTCGGCGGCTCTCAGCGCCTGTACGCGGGGAGTTGTTTGTCGCGTCGACCATTCCTGGGCATTGGTGCAAAGACGTTGAACTCCGATGCGATGTCGAGGACGGCTTTGGTCATTGCCCTTTGTCTGGTGCGCACCGCGCTCGTTGCCCGTTCTACATGGGTAGCGGTGGGCTGCCTTGGGCTGGATCAGTTTTAGGGCGAACGGCCTGGTTGAATTCCGGCTCGCGACCCCGTTGCGGGGCCAGTTGCAGCGGCGTCGGCAAACGAGCCACCCCCGGCCCTGCCGGTCATGCGTTCGCTGACCCCAATTCCCGAAGCTCGTCGGGCATGGCGACGTCGAACCGGTTGGGGCAATCTGCTATGCGCCCCTGCTCCTCGGCGTGTTGCCTGCGCCGTTGCGGACCAGAGGCCGCGATACAAGGCGCAATTATCCAGCGGTGTTGCGCCACCCCACTCTTGTACCACGCCTTGTGACCCGGTCCGGATTGCACCAGACGGAGTTTCCAATGCGTTCTTCAACTCGGCTCACCCTCGTATCGTAAGCTTCTGTGTCCTTGCACGCACCGCCTCAGCAGCGCGCTTTGTGTCCCGCGTCCAATCGTCGACGACAGTGAGGATGTGGAACGGTCGGAGACGAAGTCGAGCGATCACCACTGCTTAAGTCTCGGCGGTACCAGCATCGGCACGGCCGCGGGCGGTCAGCTTCTCGCGATAGAACCGAAGAGCTCTTGTGGCAATCTCGTCGCCCATTCCCACACATTTGCGACGGAGGCGGCGAAAGGCCGAGATTTGTCTAACGCGAACATGCCCGCTCTCTACGACAACAGCCAAGCATTGCGAGCAGCGCGGAGCCGTGACGAACGACCTTCCAGTCGGCTTATCTCTCCTCGGAACTATCGGCAATGTGGCCGCCGGTCTGCCGCCGCCACAGGCGGGCATACAGGCCGTCGCGTTTGAGTAGCTCCGAGGGGGAGCCCTCCTCAACGATGCGCCCTTTGTCGAGCACGACGATCCTGTCCATGCTGGCAATCGTCGACAGGCGGTGGGCAATGGCGATCACCGTCTTGCCCTCCATTATAAGCTCGAGTTTTTCTTGGACCGCCGCCTCGGCTTCACTGTCCAGGGCAGAAGTCGCCTCGTCTAGAAGGAGGATTGGCGCGTCCTTAAGCAGCACCCGAGCGATGGCGACCCGCTGACGCTGGCCGCCAGAAAGCTTCACCCCGCGGTCACCGACGAAAGCATCGTAGCCGGTGCGGTTTTCGCTGTCCTTGAGATCGGCCACGAAACCGTCCGCATCGGCCAGCATTGCGGCGCGTTCGACCTCCTCCGGCGAGGCATCCGGCCGGCCGTAACGGATATTGTCCCCGACAGAGCGATGGAGCAACGAGACATCCTGGGTCACGACCCCGATATTCTGACGCAGGCTTGCCTGCGTCACCGAACGGATATCCTGGCCGTCGACGACGATTGCGCCATCGTTTACGTCGAAGAACCGCAGAAGCAGGCTGACAAGCGTTGACTTGCCGGACCCCGACATGCCGACGAGCCCGACCTTCTCGCCGGCGCGGACCCTGAGCGATAGATTCTCGATTACCCGTTTTCCTTGCCGGTATTCGAACCGGATATCTCTGAACTCGACCGCGCCGGCGACAACGGCCAGCGGCCTGGCTCCGGAGACATCGGTTACCGTTGAAGGCGTGGTGATGACCGGCATCGCGTCGCGTATCGTGCCCACAGCCTGGAATATCTGCTGTCCTAGCTGGAGAAAGGCCAGGGAGTTGGCGTTGAGCCGCTGAACGAGTGCGATTGAAGCAACAAATTGGCCGGTGGTGACAAAACCGGCCACGAGTCCCCAGAGCCCGACGGCGATGTTGGTCAGCGAAAGAAGTACGTTCAGCAGGACGACGCTGGTGTCGCTTGTTAAGTGGATGCGCCGTTCAAGCTGTTGCGTCTCAATGGCATCTCCCATGATGGTACGCATTGCGTCCGCCTCGCTGTCTTCGGCCGCAAACAGCTTGACCACGTGGATGTTGCTGTAGAGGTCGGTCATGGCGCCGACGACGAGGCTGCGCGCGCGGGCAGAGTGGCGGGACCGCACGGCAAAATATGGCACTGCCACAACCGCGACTGTGACGTTCGCCACGATCCAAAAAAAGACCGGAAGCGCCAGCGGCCAGGACAGCGTGGCAAGCAGCGAAAGCGAACCGAGAAACTGCACGAGAAAATACGGTATGCTGGAAGACGCTACGACGATCTGCTGCTGCACGGCGGCGGCGAGTTGCGAAATGCGCGACGCCACCTGGCCGGCGAAGAGATCGTGGAAGAATGCAAGGTCCTGACGTTCGACCGCCTTGTAGCCATGCCATTGCATAGCCGCGGGCATGCATACGGACACTGCCTGGGAACCCAATGTCTTGGCGATGAACATCAGCAGCGGTTGCACGGGGAACATCAGCAGGCCGAGGAACGTGAGCATAGGCCAAGCTTCCTCAAGGAAAACCGCCGCACCGTTCGTGCTCACCCCGTCCACAATGATATACATGCCCCAGATCACCGCGAGGTTGATTCCCTCGACCGCCATCATGAAGACGGCGATGGCCGTCAGCACGCCACGGAACATGCGTGCGAAATGCAGAAGCAGCGCAAACGGACCTGTTGCCGGCAAAGGCGCGTAGGGGATATCCAGCGGGCGGATAAGCGTCTCAAAGGGGCGATAGATGAAATGCGAAGGCGACATGGCGGGTCAAACCGGCTGATCAGAAGAATGGGTGGGCGCATCGGAGGAGTGCGAGAGCGCGCGCCCCCTTAACTGCCAAGCGCACGTTCCTCGTCTACACACAATGCGTTCCCGGCGCGCTTCGAGCGGACCACGCAAGGCTGAGGGGCGCACTTGAATGAACATGCGCGCTGTGGCCACGTTCGAGAGCTGCATAGGGTGGCCCTCGTAGTGCTGGTGGACGGCTTGGCTGAAGGAGGCGCGATCTATGAGGAGGCGCCGCGGCTAGCTATAGCGGTCCAGCTCCCCAGGTGTGGCTGGGTTCATCGTCCTGTTCTGGCCGTCTCATTGCGGGCATCGAGCACGCTCCTGGTTGATTTCTCGGTCCTCCACGACGCCCTGCCGACGTCTCACTTACGAGATCAGCGCAATTTCCGTGCCGGATTTGCGCTCCGTTTCGTTCCACCGCTTGCTCGCCAGCCGGTGCCTGGCTGTAACGGCCAGCGGGTGGGGCTCCGATACTCTTGTTCAGTTTCGGACACAAAAAGGTCGCTATAGACATGCTCGGGAAGACCGGATGGAACCTCGAGCATGTAATCGTCGCACCCGAGCCGAATTTCATCCTCACCGGCTCCCGACCAGGGCGCTTGCTGAAAAGAGCGCTTGCTGCGCCAGCCATGAGTTCGCGGTAACCGCCGCAACCTTTTTCTGATATCGACCTGCGGGTTCACGGAAGAAGCCGATCCCACGCGTCGCGCGATCGAGCGACTGCCGATCATCTGCGGGGAGGACATTCCCTCACGACCTGATCTTTGAATCGGACATTTCGGTCGAACGAGTGCAGGAGCTACTCCATGACGGCGTTTAGAAGCCGGGGTCGCTAGGCTGTCGCTGAAGATCGACCACGTTGCGAAAGAGCGGCAGTTTCGCCAGATCGAACTCGTCGAAGGTCGGGCCGTCGTGCTTGCTCACCGCGCAACGCACCGGTCCGATATTCTCCTCCAGCACGAAGATGCCGGTCGCCTCGCCAGGGAGTTCAGCACCACTGCACTGATGCGATCGCAGTTAAAATGAAGAATCCGAGCTACGCCATTCTCGCAATAAACTGCCAAACCTGACTGAACGACTGCGTTCTCACTATTAACTGCCAAGCGACACTTCGTGGATTTCGCGCCGGAAGGCTTCCGAGCCGAGATAGCGGTGAGAAAAATGGTCTTGATTGCCTTGCCGAGTTGGGCCAGCGCCCTGTAGCTTGGGCGCTGCACGCTCGCCCGCGCAAAGCGGCGCAGGATCGATTCCGCATCGGCCGTGCGGTGCTGCAGGGCCGCCGCATATTTGATCAACTCGTCATACTGCTGCTCGATGAGGTTCCAGTCGATCGCCCGTGTCAAGATCGGCAGAAGGCTCGCGCGCCATTTCGGTGTCGGGCACCCCGCACTTCATCGGCAAGAGAACGGGCGACGGTTCCGGCCACGGTCGCCAACCATCTGGTGGCGCACCGCGACGGTCCGGCTCTTATGCAAGGGCGAACTGGGGAGCACATGCGCCCCCTGCCATGACGCACGCATCCAGAAGGAAGAGGTGAGAGGTTACGCGAAAGGGTGTGATGGAGTGGGAGGCGCATCGCGTTCGACCATCCGTGGATTCGGCAGCCTTGATTAAGGTCTGCGACGTCTGACCAAGGCCATCCATGGCGGAGTGCTCTCGCTGAGGTTAAAGGCAGCCTCTTCGGCTTCGTACCGGGTCAGCCCGGTGAGCGGCCGACCGTATCTCTCGGCGGGAAGCCCTGTCAGGCTATCGATCACAGACCACAGCCCTGGTTCCGACGGCAGAATCTTGTAGCGCCTCATCGAGCCCTCGCTTGCTAGAAGCACAGAGAACTCCCGCTTTACCGCAAAGTTCCGCAGTGCAGCATCAAAATGTTGCGACGCACTATGAGGGATGCAGTTCATATGACGGGCGGGGTCCTTTTGGCGCGCTGCCCGGCTGCCGGGTGCTGGTCGCCGGCCCGGCCGGCCTTGATAGGGCAGCTCTGGGGCTTCGACGTGTCACGCAGCTCGGCGTTCCGGCTCGAGCGGCACGGCCAGCTCGTGTATGCGCGCATTGGGGCAAACCCGCCGGGCGATATCGCAAAGATGCTGGTGATGCATCAGATAGATCTGACTGACCCCTTGTTTTTGCTCCACCTTTCTTAAGCCCGCTGCAGTTGTCGGGCCGGCTCTGGTCCTGCCGGCTGAGGCCGTGAATGCGCCTCAGACGCCACCGCCATGAAAGCCTGAAGTGCCGCGGAGAGATACTCGTCGCTCCGCGTCACAAAAACAGTCGGCGCCGACCGCAGATTGTCAGGTAGCTGGTGTATGATGACCTGTCCGTCGGCTGCCGCATCCTGAACGACCCCCCGAGGTAGCATGGCCATCCCTACCCCGGCGGCGACGCAGCCGATGATCCCGTCCATTGTTCCGAGTTCCATCCAGCGGACATGCGTTACCCCACACGCCGCCAGGAACATGTCCATGCGCCGGCGATAGGAACAGCCCGATCGAAAAGCGAGGACCTTCAGAGCCGGCGATGCGGCCAAGGCCTTCAGATCCGAAAGCTCGCGAAACCGCGGCGAGGAGATCACAACGAGCTCCTCTTCGACGATCGATAGGCTCTTCAGTTCGGGATGAGCGATGGGGCCGGAGACGAACGCGCCATCCAGTTTGCGTCCGACGACCTCGCTGACGAGCTGTTCCGTCGGGGCAGCCTCCACCAGTACGTCGACCTCTGGATATTCTGCAGCATAGCGGATCAGGATCGGTGGAAGGCGAAGCGCTGCAGTGGTCTCCATGGAGCCGATCCTGAGTAAACCGCACGGCGTACCGCGGTCTGTGACGACGCGCTTGGCTTCGTCCAGAAGCTCTCCCACGCGCTCGGCATAGGGAACGAGCTGAATGCCGGTGGCTGTCAGTGTAACCCCTCGCCTGGAGCGATGAAAAAGCGGAGCACCGATTTCCTCCTCAAGCGATTTTATTCTCGCGGTGACGTTGGATTGCACCGTGTTGAGTACACCGGCAGCCGCTCCGATACTGTTTGCTCTCACCACCGCCTGGAAAAACCTGAGGTCGGCGCTGTTCATCGGCCATCTCCTTTTCAGATGAAAAACATCTGATCTAATCGTTTGTCTTAAGTCAAGTGTCGCAATACCGTCGAAGAAAAATTTCCGGGAACATTCCTCAAACTGGGAGAAGTATTGATGACGATACGAACGCGTCTGACAGAATTTTTCGAAATCGAGCATCCCATCATCCTTGCCCCGATGACACCGGTCGCGGGTGGCGCGCTTGCGTCCGCCGTCGCCGACGCCGGCGGTCTGGGCCTGTTGGGTGGGGGATATGCTGATCGTCAATGGTACGAAACAGAGTCGTCGCTGATCACCAATGAACGCGTTGGCTGCGGGTTCATCGCCTGGGCAGTCGAAGCCGACCTTGATCTGTTTGACCGCGCACTTGCGGAGCGTCCGTCCGCGATGATGCTTTCGTTTTCGGATCCGGCGAAGCTCGCGGCACGGGTCAAGCAGGCGGGTGTTCCGCTGATTTGCATGATCCACACACTCGAACATGCCCGGCGCGCAATCGACGTTGGCGCCGACGTTCTTATTGTTCAGGGGACCGAGGCCGGCGGCCATGGCCTGGTCGCGCGGTCAACGATGCCCTTCGTTCCCGCAGTCGTGGATCTGGTGGCAAAGATTTCGCCTTCTGTCATTGTCGTGGCGGCAGGCGGCATTGCCGACGGTAGGGGCCTGGCCGCTTCGCTGATGCTCGGAGCAGACGGGGTCCTGATGGGAACCAGGTTCTGGGCTACGCGCGAGTCGCTCATCCATCCGGCAGCCAAGGACAAGGTAGTCGCTGCCTCTGGCGACGAGACAATCCGGACTTCCGTCTACGATATCGTCCGTCAGAAGGCCTGGCCCGCTGGCTATACCGGCCGACTGCTCAAAAACGGCTTCATCGACAAGTGGCACGGGCGGGAAGAAGAGCTGCGCACGCTGCATTCCGAAGAATTGTCGAAGGTCGAGGCGGCATGGGCTTCTGGCGACTATGACACGGCCAACGTGACTGTGGGTGAGGCGGTGGGCCTCATCAACGATCTGCCGTCGGCGAAGGACATCGTCCGCCGAACGGTGCGCGAGGCAAGCGAAAGACTTGGCGTCTACGCATTCGATCAGTGCATCGCGAGCTGACTTACCACGGCCCTGAAGAGAGGGCCGACTACTTTCAAAAACATAAAGGGGAACTGCAGCATGCAACAGCTAAAGGAAAGGGGCGACTCGGTCCGCAAACCAGGTATCTGGACCGTCGTCCTTGCATCAAGCGCCGGCACGGTCATCGAATGGTACGACTTCTATCTTTACGGAAGTCTGGCGATTTTCTTCTCAACGCTCTTCTACCCTGCCAATGAACCGACGGCAGCTGTTCTGATCAGCGTCGCAACCTTTGCCACAGGCTTCCTCGTGCGCCCATTGGGAGCCCTGCTGTTCGGCAGCATCGGCGACCGCGTCGGACGCAAGAGCACGTTCTTGATGACGCTCATTCTGATGGGCATTGCGACCGCGCTCGTCGGCGTCTTGCCAACCTTTGAGACCGCGGGATATTTCGCGCCGATCGCTCTTGTGGTCCTTCGGCTCATCCAGGGATTGGCGATCGGCGGCGAATACGGCGGCGCCGCCGTTTACGTTGCAGAACACGCACCGGCGAACCGGCGCGGGTTCTTCACGAGCTTTATCCAGACAACGGCAACCGTCGGCTTTTTTCTGGCGATTGTCGTCGTGCTTACGTGCCGGCTGTCGCTCGGCGAAGAACTCTTCAAGCAATGGGGTTGGAGAATTCCGTTCCTGCTATCATCGGTTTTGATCGTGCTGTCCCTTTATCTGCGCCTCAAGCTGAGCGAATCCCCGGTATTCGAGGAGCTTCGCAAAGGCGGGAAGACCGCAAAGAGCCCAATCCGTGAGAGTTTCGCCACCGGTCATGGCGTGCGTTATGCAGCCTTTGCACTGTTCGGGGCGACCGCCGGCCTGGGGTGCGTTTGGTATACAGGCCAGTTCTACGCACTGTATTTCTTGCAAAGCGTGCTGAAGCTTGACTTCCTAACAGCGAACATTTGCCTTGCTGCTGCTTTGGTGATCGGAACGCCCCTCATAGTTTTCTTCGGCGCCTTGTCCGACCGGATCGGCCGCCGCAAGTTGATTGTCACCGGTTTCATTCTGGCAGCCGCGTTCTATGTTCCAATCTATCAGGGCATCGCCGCCGCCGTCGCTGCCCAGAACTTCGTTTTGGTAACAGCGCTGATCGTCGCCCAACTCGTTTTCGTAGGATTGGTCTATGGCCCTATGGCAGCTTTCCTCGTCGAGCTCTTCCCGGCGAAATTGCGCTACACCTCGCTCTCGCTGCCCTATCACATCGGCACAGGCGTGTTTGGCGGCTTTGTTCCCCTCATTAACCTGTCGCTGGTTGCCTACACGGGCAACATCTATGCGGGCCTGGCCTATCCCATTGCGATCGCGATCATGAGCGCAGTCGTAAATGTTCTCTGGTTCCCCTGCGCGCTGGCTGGGGAACCCGAGGCTGCCCCAACCGGCCTACCGGCGAGGGCAATCTGAATATTCACCGGGACGCCGAGTGCGCGTCCCCGCCCTCTTTCCTATTTCCTAGCACGACCCATGCCGCTGATAAAAATTAACCTTCTGAAGGGCCGATCGCCTGGGGAGCAGGACAAGATCCTCGACTGCATCCATGAGGCGGTGGTCAGGGCTTTTCATGTACCGCCAGCCGATCGCTATCAGATCCTGATCGAATACGAGAGATCGCATGTGCGCGCGGAGGATACCGGTCTTGGTCTTTAGTGACAGGCTGATCATTATCGAGGTGATCTCGCGAGCGCGGTCAACTGACGACAAACAGGCCTTCTATCGTTTCGTTGCGGCAGGGCTTTTGGATGTGTGTGCGATCGACCCTGCAGATGTTGTGGTGAGTATCGTAGAAAATGGTGACGCGAATTGGTCCTTCGGCCTTGGTCGAGCTCAATTCATAACCGGCGAGCTTCGCGGAAATCAGGCATCGCGGCGGTGAAAGACGTCAATGTCTAATGCCAGTCCGATACGGCCGCGCCAACAGCTTTGACCGGCCGCGCAAATTCAAACAACAAGCAGAGAGCAGCTATGAAACAGCTACACCGAACCGTTGCAGCGTCACTGGGAATGCTGATGACAACTTTTTTAGTTTCGGCGCAAGCCAAGGAGGCCATCATCAAGTTCCAAGTCGAAGGCCAGACAATCGTAGGCACGATGGTCAGGCCGGATGATGTCGCGAATCCTCCCGTCATCCTGATGCTTCACGGTTTCACCGGCAGCCGCAACGAATGGAGTTCGGAGGCGGTGAAGGAAGGCCTGTTCGGGCGTGCCGCGCCGGTGCTCGCAAAGAATGGCATCGCTTCGCTTCGGATCGATTTTCGCGGCAGCGGCGCGAGTGACGGCAAGTTCGAAGACATGACCGTCGAAACCGAGATAACGGACACACAAGCAGCGCTCGACTTCCTATCGGCGCATGACAGCATCGACGGCAAACGTATTTCGTTGATGGGAATGAGCCTGGGCGGTGCGGTCACGACAGCAGTTGCCGGCCGGACGAAAACGCCTTTAAAGTCTGTCGTGCTCTGGAACCCCGGCATCAATCTTCCGGCAGCGTTCATCTCCATATTTGGCGAAAAGCAGATGGCGGAAGCTGTGACAGCGGGCGATAAAGTCTATCCGGCCAAGCGCGTCGGAGATGGGAAGGAAATTCCCTTGAAAAGGCCGCTTTCTTCGAGAGCCTCTACGCGGTGCAGCCTGCCGGCGAAATCTCGCGCTACAAGGGGCCGCTGTTCCTCGCGGTCGGCACGCGCGATAGCATCGTCTTTCCCCAACCCGTTCTCGCCAAGTCGTTGCTGGCTTATCACGACGGTCCGGAAGAACTGTGGGCTGAACCCATTGATCATGGTTTCGGCGTTGAACAGAGTGCCAAGACCGTGGACAAGCTGATCTTAGCGACGGTCGCCTTCCTAAAGTCCAACGGCGAATAGCCTGCGCGTCGAACGGCGCTCGCTTGGCCGCCAATGCCGCCGGAATTGGCGGCGTCTTAGCGAAAGCGGTAACGCTCGCCTGTCGGTTATCCTTCATGCAGGATGCTTGCCCGCGTGAACCTGCCCGGTTCCCGAGTACATCCGCCCCGTGACGACCGAAAGAAAAATTCGAGCTGATCGTAGGCCGCTCGCTGGCTGAAGACGGCGCGGCTATGATCGCGAGCTGCAACGGCGTACTCTCGACCCTCTCAAGAAGCAGGCGTCCAGACCCAATCAGGATATTACCTTTCGTACCGGCCAGTTGGGAAGAAGTCCGGTCGCACGCGGAAATGATCGCAGGCGAGCGAGCATGTCCTCGACTGGTTCCATATCCCCATGCGCAATGGAAGCCGCTTCCTTCCGCGGCTAACCCGATCCTGCCCCGCAACTGCGCGCAGGATTGCTGGCCGGCGTCGCCATCGTCGAGCGCGCCGGGCCTGCGATGCTCGAGATGCTTCACGCCCGTACGAGGGGAGCATGAGGATTTGTGGGGCGGTCAAGCCGCGCGGACCATTTCGCCGTTCTCGTGATTGTCGTTCGCCATGCCGGGATACCATTGCCGGAAGGTCGACCGCAGGGAGCCATCGAGGGTCTGCGTGCGGGTTTTCAGCAGAAGATGTGCACCGAGGCTGTGTTGCAAAGTCTTCGGTAACCAGGCGCATGGCACGGCCTCTGGTGTTTCGCCGGAGAGTTCAGATGTTCAAGGGCCGCCATTTCGACTAGTCCGTCATTCTGTTTGCGTTCGCTGGTATCTGGCCTACGGCTTGAGCCTTCGCGAATTGAAGGAAATGATGGCCGAGCGCGGCATCAGTATCGATCATTCGACGATCCACCGCTGGGTCGTTCACTTCTCGCCCTTGCTGCTGAAAGGCTTCAATCGGCGCAAGTGTGCCGTCGGCGGAAGGTGGCATATCGACGAAACCTATATCAAGGTTCGCGGCCGCTGGATGTATCTCTATCGCGCCATCGACAGCGTCGGCGACACCGTCGAGTTCTGGTTCAGCGAGCATCGTGATCTGCCGGCGGCCAAACGCTTCCTGCGCAAGGCGTTGCAGCGTCATGGCCGCCCCGAGCGCATCGTCATCGACGGCAGCCAGACGAATCGCGAGGCGATCCTTTCCTGTGACGCGGAAAGCCGGCTGCGGGATCGGTCGCGGCGGCAGCTCAAGCCGATCCGCATCCGAAAGAGCCAGTACCTCGACAACCGCATCGAGCAGGACCACCGGCGCATCAACTGTCGTGTGCGGCCTATCTCGGTTTCGAATCATTCGCAAGCGCTATCGCCACGCTGGGCGGGATCCACATGATGGAAAACGACAGGCGAGGTACGCCTTCAATCCAAATCCGCCATCGCCGAGCAATTCGAAATCATCGCCGCCGCGTGAGGCTGGGGTTTGGCTGGCGTGCTGGCCGATGCGACCAACCTCGGTCCGAAGCGAATGGCGAGCGCGTCCAAGGGCATCAGCGCGCACCAGATCGGCTGGATGCGCACCTTCCACGCGCGGTCCGAGACCTATCGCGCGGCGCAAGCATGTATCACCGATGCACACACCCGACATCCGCATTCTCGACTGTGGGGCAACGGAGCCGCGGTCGTGACCGGTCTCTCAGCGCTAGCAAGCGAACGCGTCATTGAAGCGCAGATCGAGTCGAGAGCTCATTTGATGAGCGACGAGTGGAAAGCATTCATGGCCATTGGTGAGAGCTTTGCCAAGCACGAGACCGTGAAGCGTTCCAGTGATGAGTATGTTCGCGATGCCGTCCACGTCAATTCGGTAGAGGGCTTCAACTCCTGCGTCCGCCGTACCATCGCCGGCGTCTTTCATCATATTAGCCCGCAGCATGCCGACCTGTATTTCCACGAGGTTGGCTTCCGATGGTCACAGCGCGTGGTATCCGGGAGCGCCGTTCGGAAAACCCGGTATGGTCTAGAAGTCTTGAGGACCATCTGGTCGCGCGTGCCGCCGGCGCTGCAGCTACTGAGAGTTTTTCGCGTCGCCACGGGGCGTCAGATGCGCCGTAGCCTGGGTGGAGGAATCATCATCAAATCATCCGTAGCTGCCTTTGGTTGATAAATGCCTCGTACGATTTTGAGCAGTTCTTGTTCCGACCCCATCATGCGAAGATCGTGTGATCTGTCCAAGTTTTAGCAAAACGAGAGGCATCTCACAGATGGGGCACTCGGCTGCTGCGGGTCACCTTCGACGACAGTCACACTTACTGATCTCGATTTGATTGTTGAACCTCGGTCTTAAGAGCAGCAGCGCTGACCTCAAGCTCCTTAACCGATGTCGAAATGAGTTTGGCCGCATGGCACGCGCAAGCGGAGCGCCCTGGCCAGCCATTGTGCTCCAATCCGTGCTGTTTGCTCCCACAACCCGCCTGGAAAAACCTGAGGTCGGCGCTGTTCCTCAGCCATCTCCTTTTCAGATGAAAAACATCTGATCTAATCGTTTGTCTTAAGTGTCAAGTGTCGCCATAGCGTCAAAGAGAAATTTCCGGGAACATAGAAGGAAAGCCAAGCCATGCGCTTTGCACTCGACCACATGGCGACGCCCGGACTCGACGTCAGGGCACTTTTCGCTTTTGCCCGTGACCAGGGCCTGACCGATGTCCAGATCCGCAGCCAACAGCACAGCTATGCTGTTGCACGCGGCATGCCGGCGGCGGACGTCCGGTCTGCCGCCGCCGAAGCAGGCGTTGGGATTATTTCCATCAATGCCTTGCAGCGCTTCAACGAGTGGACTCCCGCCCGCAAAGCCGAAGCGAGCAAGCTCGCCGATTATGCGGCGGCCTGCGGAGCCAAGACACTCATGCTGGTGCCGGTCAACGATGGCTCCTGGCCCGCCAATGGCGAGCGCCGGGGCGATCTCCGCTTTGCCTTGAAGGCGCTCAAGCCGATCCTCCAGTCGCGCGGCCTGATCGGTCTCATCGAGCCGCTGGGCTTCCAGACCTGCTCGCTTCGATCGAAGAACGAAGCGGCTAAGGCCATTGCCGCCATTGATGGCCAGTCCGTCTTCCGCCTCGTGCACGACACATTTCATCACACGCTCGCCGGGGAGCCATTCTTCTCCTGCGAACTGACTGGTCTCGTGCACATTTCAAGCGTGAACGATCCGATCCACTGGATTTACCCGGATCGCGTCCTATTCGGTTCCGACAATGGCAGCCAGATCCGGGCGCTGCTTGATGGCGGTTATGCGGGCCCCTTCTCATTCGCACCGTTTGTCGACGCAGCCCACCCGCTGGACGACCTCGCAGGCGCACTTGCCGCGAGTATCGATCTCGTCCGACACGGACTATTGACGCGAGTGGCGGCGTGAGGCGCGGGAGTCAATTAGGGGTGCACGCGACCCTTTTTGGCGTCCCGCGGAGAAGTCATTCGAGACGCCTCCTGTAACAATATCTCTCGCATCCAGATACTTGCCGGATCGCCGTTGTGAAGGGCGGGCCATTGGACGGCCTCGGTAAATGCGGGAAGCGGCAGCGGAAGTTCGATGATCCGCAGGGGGAAGGTTTTCTTGAAATGCTCAACCAGCCGGAAGGGCATGGTCGCTATACGAGCTGTGCCTGAGACCATCGGCGGGATCATGCTAAACGCCTGCACGATAACCTCGACACGTCTCTTGAGGCCATGCTCAAGAAAAAACCGCTCCTTGTGGAGGGCTTCAGCTCGGACCCTGAGTAGTGCGATTAACGAACGTCACTTCGCTGGTCGAACGGGTGAACCGCTTCTATCGAGTCGTCGCCCGTTGCGCTTCCATTCCCTATGCTGCCTTCATTTCGCGGTCCTCGCCAAACTGTTCAGACAAATCAAGCCAGCTCTCCCGAGGACAGACGCCGGCAAAGCTGTGCGTGGACTTAGCGAAACAGCCGTCCGCAATTTAGCCCTGTCCAGAGTTTGCGAAACACGCAAAAAAGATGAAAGTGCGATGTTCAGGCGCATCGGTGCGACTGCACAGAGTTACGTCATTTGAAGTTATGCCAAGGGGTATTCGGCAACGGCTCAGGCGCTGGCGAACCTTTGAATGTTGCGCATGCATTGGAGCGCCGGCCGATTCGGGCACGATCAACGATCGCTGCGCTAAGCTCACGTCAATGTCCCCGAAGTGCCGTTCTGGCTGGCTGAGGCCGACGCGTGCGCCTACCGCCAGACTACCCCGCTCAGGAGCGCGACGCCGGCAGCACTCCCATCTCCTTGAGCAACCGGCTAGCGCCGTCGATCTTGTCCATGGTCCAGAGCATGAAGCGACTGTCGACATGGATGCTGCGATTGCGGTCTGCGGCATATGCCCAATCGGAGATCACTCCATCAAGCGTGCCATCGAAGGCGAGCCCCACGAACTCGCCGCGTCCGTTCAGCGTTGCCGAGCCGCTATTGCCGTTGGTGATGTCGGCGGTGGACAGAAAGTTGACCGGCAGCGTGCCCAGCGCCGGCGCGACATAGGGGCCATAATCCTTGGCTCGGATCGCTGCGATAGCCGCATCTGGAGCGTCGAACTCACCCTTGCCCGTTTCTTTGGCCAGAAGTCCCTCGGCCGTGGTGAAGGGCGTCCAGATCTGCCCGTCGCGTGTTCGCCCCGCCACCTTGCCCCAGGTGATGCGCAGCGAGCCATTCGCGTCGGGATTCATCGGCCGGCCGATTGCCTGCCGGTAGGCACGCTGACCGTGCATATAGATGGCACGAGCAGCCTGGCTGCGTCCAGCGCGGTCCTTCGCAGCCTGCTCCGCAGCGATGTCGCCGGGATAGAGAGCGACCGCCAGCTTGATGAAAGGGTCCTCGGACGCCTCGAAGGCAGCAGCGGGCTTGTCAAGCCAGCCGAGCCGCGTTGCCGTGTCTGCGAGTTTGGTGCCTGCATAAAGTCGGTCAAGGCCAATTTGGCCCAAAGCGCTTTCGAAAGCAGTATCGCGGTCCTTTGCATCCAGCCGGCGATATTCGTCGAGTGCGGCCTCGAAAAGCTTTCGATCGATGTCTGGCAAATAGCGGCGTTCGATCTGCGTCAGCTGATCCGAGATTTCTTTACGGTCACGATCCTGAAAGCCGCTTTCACGGTCTTCATCGGGCTTCTCGTGCTCCTTTGTCCAGCGATAGAGAGTGCGTGCCGATGACAGTAGTTGCGCGCGATTGAGCAACGCCTGGCGCAGCCTCGCCAGCGAAGCCCGGCTATTCTCGCCCACCATCGCGTCCAGTTCGCAGATTGCTGCGTCAAAGCGCGCCTGCCGCACGGGATACTCAGCGACCCAGGCGCGAAAAGCTTCCTCCTCGGTAGCCTTCCGCGCGTCGAGGCCGATCGCGTCGGCGCCGGCTAGATCGCCCGCCAGCTTCTTCTTGTAGTTTTCCACGCCCCGCAGGATGGAGGCGTAGCGGATCTGCGCTTCGCGATTGCCTTCCGTGGCTTGCTTGATCTGGGCCGCATAATCCGAGAGCAAACGCTGGGACAGTGGTTCGTAGTGCGCGAAGTTGAACCGGACTTCATCGGCGGTGAGGAACCGATTGGTTGCTCCGGGAAAGCCGGCGACCATCACGAAATCGCCTTCTTGCACGCCTTTAGAGGCGATGCGCAGCCAGTTCTTCGGCCGGTAGGGCACGTTGTCGCGCGCATAAGGCCGGGATGAACCATCAGGGGCGACATAGGCGCGATAAAAGCCAAAGTCGCCTGTGTGGCGCGGCCACATCCAATTGTCCGTTTCGCCGCCGAAGTTACCTATGCCGAGCCCGGGCGCATAGACGAGGCGCACGTCCTGAATTTCGAGCTTCTGCTGGAGATGGTAGGAGGCGCCGCCATAATAGCACCCTACGTCGCAGCGGCGATTGGGCTGTTCTTCACACGCGGCGATCAGCGCCTTGCGGTTCGCTTCGAGCCGCTCATAGCGGGCAAAGCCGTTCAGCTTGTCTGAGACGCCCATGAGCATGTCAGCGGTCACATCCCGCATATCCTCGATCACATAGATGCGGCTGCCGGGCGCCGCAGGCAATTCTTCACCCAGGCTCTTCGCCAGAAACCCGTTGGTGAGATAGTTTTGGCTCTCCTTGCTGTTGTACTGGATGGATTCCAGCACGCAGTGATGGTTGGTGGCGACCAGCCCTTGCGGACTGACGAATGAGGCGGAGCATCCGCCCAGTGAAACGATCGCGTTAAGCGGGGCAGCGCCCAGACGGCTCAGCTGCGCGGGATCGATCTGGAGCCCATCCGCGCGCATGGCCGCGCCGACTTCCGCAATCTGGGCCGGCATCCAGATGCCTTCGTTCGCCGATGCAGCGGTGGCCGTCCAGAGCAAGGCGATGGCACTTACCCAAGCAACCATATCACATTCGCAGTTCATACTGGTGTCTCTCCCATTCTATCTACTGTCTCCGCCGACTGGATCCATGAGCTATCAGACTGGCCGGCGACCCCAGCGCCTGCGCGGCTGCCACTGGGACTGAGGGGACGGTCAACGCAAACATCTGGATGACGCTCCCCTCACATCGTGTCGGGTGTGCAACGTTGCGGATCATCCGTTGCACTAATCGTGCCAAAGGAAGAAAGCTTTCAACGACCTAAATGGTAAGCTGCCTTCCATGTCCGACCTCCGACATTTCGTCGTAGACCCGACACCCTCGTCCTCGCCAGCGACGAAGCCCGCTGCCGAACGGCCGTAGCCTGTCCATAATTGTGAGAGTGCGTTTCTTCACCTAGCCGTATACGCCGAAGACCATGCGGTATCCTGGGCATATCCTTGCTGGTGTTCGCCGATCGGGAAGTGGAGCGACCCATCTGCGAATATCTGAATTATTATCGCCGCTGGAGGCGCCGGGCGGTTCAGGAACTGCTCAGCTCCCGTTCCGCTGTGCCTCTTATGCGACTTTGTGCGAACAAACATCGAACAACGTCAGAACGACTTCGCTCACATGCTGGGATCCGCTATTCGTCATGGGCTCAGTTGTGCCAAGACCCTTCCGAGCCGAGAACCAAATGTGTCGCATTAGGGCCCGAAAGCTGCCTGTCGGCTCACGGGAACGAAGTAGTTTCTAGAAGCGCTTTCAAATTAGATCTAGGGAGCACCGATGCGAGCGCTAGCGCACGCCTTCACACCCTAGCTATATGTAGAGCTGTGCGCAGCGTCGTTCGTCGCGATCAGATACATATAAATGCCGGTGCCGCCGAGCCGGCCGACGGAATCGACCTCAGCCGCGATCAGCCGGCAGACCAGTTTCCGTAGCGCGTCAACGTCGACCCGGCCGGAACGATCGGCGGGGGTGATCGGAAAAGCAGACAGGCCGTTTGCGAAAAATCATGGTTCAATTCCTCGGTCGGTGGGGGCGAAACCCGGCCAGTAGTGGCCGTCAGGCGTCGGCCGCTTGCCAAAGATGGCCTGACCGACGCGCACGACAGTGGCGCCTTCCTCGATGGCTTCCTCGAAGTCTCCGGTCATACCCATGGAGAGCCCGGTGAGCGCGGCGTTGTGCTTCACGGCTTTGTCCCGCAGCCGGCGCAGCAGAATGAAGCAAGGCCGCACCTTGGCCATGTCGGAGGAAAACAGCGCAAGTGTCATCAACCCGCATGGCCGGAGACGGGGAAGCTGATCGAGGGTCTCCACGAAGGGCAGCAGTGCGTTCGGATGGAGGCCGAACTTGCTGTCCTCGCCAGACGTGTTGACCTGCACATAGACGTCGAGGAAGCGATCTTCGCGCTCCAGCCTCGTGTTCAGAAGGTCGGCGAGCCGCAGGCTGTCGAGCGCATGAAACTCACGCGCGAAGCGGGTCAGATATTTGGCCTTGTTGGTCTGCAGATGTCCGACGATGCTCCAGTCGATGGCGAGATCGTGAAGCGCCTCGCGCTTTGTCATTGCCTCCTGGATCTTGTTCTCGCCGAAGGTGCTGATGCCGACGTCGAAGGCATATCGCAGGATATGGGCCGGTACCGTCTTGGTGATCGGCAGCAACCGCACGGAGGCACGGTCGCGCCCGGCCCGTGCGCAAGCAAGCGTGATGCGCTCTTCAACCGACGCCAGATTGGTGCGGAAGCTGGTAAGGGGATCAGCCCCGAAGCGTTCGACGTCCTCGGGCGAAAGCGGCGGATTGTTCGTGCCCATTGTGATCCTTCGCAGCGGTTTTCGTTACCATGGGAGACTTTTCCTTCGTCCGCACTCGTTTTGCGGGTAGCCTCGCATGTACCGTGCCAAAGCAGAAAGCATTTAGAAACGTGATTGGTCAGATTCTATTACGTTACCCGACATTGTCGGCTATCGGACAAAGCCGAACGTGCCTAAATGGACCATGATGCAGCTTTCCGCGGGGGGGGTACTTCTTGGTACAGCGGTAAACCGGCACAGTAATAATCGTTATGGAGAAGAACGGAGAACTTGGATGCGTATCGGTAAACAGAAAGACCGCCATTTTGATGGCAGAATTGGCAGTCTCGGATGCGTCTCCGCTGAGTGTTTGGCCGTCTTTGTGTATCTGTTCGGTTCCGTGCGGTTTCCCCCCGGCCACGCTCGCTGTAACCAACGTCCGAGCCTTCCGGGCAGGTCGGCGTACTCTTGGCGGCCCGGCTCTGCGGCGTTCGCTTCGTGGCATACCGGGCCAAGAGAAACCGGGCTTCGCCATGGCAGAGATCAGCTTCTTCATGGGCGGAACGCGGTACGGACCGCCGTGCCAGGATGGATTGGACGAAGCCGCGCACAACAGAACTTGGCACCCCCAAGAGGCATCCTGAGCCATTGCGGTGCTCGGCAGAAGGTGACAGCGGCAAGCCCGCTTGCGGCGTAAAGCAGTTGTTTCATGTCAGATGATCCTCTCGATTGTTGCTGCTGGTCGCTCCCGACCGACAAATAGCTGGTCGATGAGTGAGGCGTTCGACACTCGAGCGCGTAGGTGACGGCGGCAACGAGCGTGAAGGCAGAGAACCAGAAGATCCCCAGGCGATAGAGCAGCGGTTGTTGGGGATATTTCGGCAAAGAGGGGAAAGGCGAAGAGGCGACAAGAAAGCTGTCGAACGCCAGGTGACGTTGATCGTGATGCTGCTCGGGTGATGCTCGAGTGAGGCCCGGCAACATCAGGACGGTGCTCGGCGTTTCGTGCCCATCCACCTTCTCAGACAGGGGAGATTTGGATGCAGCGCCTTCAAAGTGGAGAACAAATCACCTTCGCCGCGAACCTTTCACATCGTTCCGCTACCACCACCGTCGATGAAGTTTGGGACTCGCGCGGGCCAAATCGGGGATCGGCATCGCAGCCATGCGATCGATCTCGTCCCGACGGTTGCCAAGGTTGAAAACAAGGCATAATTGCCCAGACATCCAGCTGCTTCGGAGGCTTGCTATGACTTTTGCTCAATCGGTCGGTGCGTTCTTTCGTCGGCTGAAGCCGTTCATCCTGCTTTTCCTGTTGACTCAGTTCCTCGTCAGGCTGGCGCTGTCGCTGGTTTCGGCCAAAGACCTGTCTTTCCATCCGGCCGACTGGCTGGTTCCTTTCTTCACTGGCTTCTGGTTCGATATCGTCACGCTGCTTCCAATCCTCGTGGTCTTTCTCCTCTTCCCGCTGCTCCTGCCAGTTTCGTGGGCCGGAAAGCGGTTTGACCGCGCAGTTGGGCTCTCGGGCTTCGCAATCTTCCTGTTTATGATGGTCGTGCAGGGGGTCAGCGAGTATTTCTTCTGGGACGAATTCACGACGCGCTTCAATTTCATCGCGGTCGACTACCTCGTGTACACGCAGGAAGTGATCCAGAACATCATGGAGAGCTATCCGGTGGTGCCGCTGCTTGCCGGCATCGGCCTTTTGGCGGTCGGCGGGGCCTATCTGCTCCGCCGCCAGGTGAAGGCAGGCTTCGCGCCGCATCCGCCGTTCATGAAGCGGCTGGCGGTCTTTGCGACGATAACGGGAATGGCCGCCGCCGGCGTGTTGGTGACGCCCGATTCGATCACACGGCCGATGCCGAGCGCGATCGCCCGCGAACTCGGGGGCAACGGACTCTACGGTTTGGTTAGCGCCTTCTTCTCGAATGAGATCGATTTCGCGAATTTCTATCGGACCATGCCCGAGAAACAGGCGGCCGAACGGACACGCGACCTTTTAGCGGAAGATCACGAGCCGTTCGAAAGCACCGATTTAAACGACATCACGCGTGACATTCGAGCCGAGGGGCCGATGCTGCGCAAGAACGTCATCTTGGTCGGCATGGAAAGCATGAGTGCGGAGTTCATGGGCACATTCGGTAATCCGAAAAGACTGACACCGAACCTTGACCGGCTGGCGTCTGAAGGCCTGCTTTTCACGGAAATGCGGGCGACCGGCACGCGCACCGTGCGCGGGCTTGAAGCGATCGCGCTCTCAGTCCCGCCGACCCCGGGGCAATCGATCCTGCGTCGCCCCGGCAACGACAATCTCTTCACCATTGGCTCGGTGTTCCAGGATTCGGGCTACGATACGCGCTTCCTCTATGGCGGCTACGGCTATTTCGACAACATGAACGCGTTCTTTTCCACTAACGGCTTCGGTATCGTCGACCGCGCTACGATGGCGGCAGGCGATGTGCATTTCGCCAATGCGTGGGGCGTTAGCGATGAGGATCTCTATGACGAGGTGATCCGCCAAGCCGACGCCTCGGCGAAAGCCGGCAAGAACTTCTTCAGCTTCGTCATGAACACGTCAAACCACCGGCCCTTTACCTATCCAGCTGGCGCCATAGACATCCCATCGCCGGGCGGGCGCGATGGGGCGGTCAAATATTCCGACTACGCGATCGGGGAACTGGTCAAGAAGGCATCGGCGAAACCGTGGTTCAGGGATACCGTTTTTGTCTTTGTCGCCGATCATACGGCGAGCGTCGCAGGCAAGGTCGAGCTTGACATGAACAAATACCACATACCGTGCATCATCTGGTCGCAGGGCTTTGTCAAGCCCCGCCGGATCAACGGGCTGGCGAGCCAGGTGGATATTGCGCCGTCGCTGCTTGCCCTGCTGCAGGCTAGCTATCGCAGCCGCTTTTTCGGCGACGACCTGATCGAAGCGGACGAACCGGAGCGGCCGGTCTACATCTCCAACTACCAGAAGGTGGCCATGATCCTGCATGGCCGCACGACGATCCTTGAGCCCAAGAAGCAAATCGTCCAGATGAAGGGTGAGGAGGTGCAACCTGAAAGCGCCGTGGACCAGAACGCGGTCGAAGATACCGTAGCCGTCTATCAATATGCCTCGCACTGGCGCGATATTTCACGCCGCATTCCAAGTGTTCTTGACAACGGCACGCTGGCACTCGGCCGGTTCGGTGTGCATCGCCTGCCAAACCCGAAGCGACGCGCGCCTCCGTCCAGGACCACACCCACCATACCTGTGCGCTAACAAAGCCACCGTGCCACAACGTCTTAGGAATGCCAGGTCTGCTCCGGTGATCGCCAAGAGGTGTGAGGACCTTAACAATCCCTTGCAAGACCCTTCGTGGTGGCAACGGCAATGGCCGGAACGGGTCCAGCCTGTCGTGGAAATAAGTTGATTTGATAACGTGATTCCCGATCAGCGAGGTGAGTCGGGCTAAAGCGGTTTGTCGAGGGCGAGGATCGCCGGCAAGCGGCACTGCTTCCCGAGTGCCTGGAGGATTACGTGACGCAGGACAATCCGGGGTGGCGACAGGTGCATCGTGGATCTGCTACTTTCGCGTGCTCCACTTTGGGAGGCGCAGCACGCGTTGCCCCTGTCGACAAACTGAGCCTCGTGCTGGTGGCGGTGTTCGGAGTGACATTCCTCAAGGAACATCGTCGTCGAACTGGGCAGGGGTTGCCTTGATCGCAACAGGCGCGGTTCTGGTACGCTACAAAGCTTATTGCTCCGTCTTTAGGATCAGAACAGCCAAAAAAAGGTGGGCAGGTAGCCAGCTACCTGGAGGTATTCGATGCCTTCGATGGCTGGAAAGATCGCCAGAAAATAGAGGGCATCGAAGAATGTGCTTCTTAATGCGTTTGTGGAGAACGTGTGCTGATGCTTGTCCTGATGCAGCCACGGCTTGGGCCAGAACCGCGGCGTCCTTGCCACATATGCTTCGAACTCCGGACCAAATTTGTCACGAAGAAACGTCTCTTCCTTTCGGGCAGTCATTCCGAAAACCGCATAGGTGCACCCCCCCAGAGCGGATGCAACGATGAGCGATCCGAACATGAGGCCGATGCCGAATGCTCCGATCGTCGAAAACAGATATAGGGGATTGCGGGTGATCGAGTACGGCCCGCTGACTGCCAACTCGCTGTTCTTCCGCCCCCCGACATAGAGGATGCTCCACAACCTCCCGAATATGCAGACGAGGATCAGAACAAAACCGATCATCTCGACGACCTCGTGAAGGCTAGATGCTTCATCCCAACCGGGGCGAGAGAATAGCAGCGACCCAATCGCCGCTATGCTCAGGGCCTGGACGACCAAAAGTCTCTTCCGCTGATTAAATGGTTGCGGGGCAATGGAAGCGGACATCATGGTTCCTTCGACAAAGGCTTTTTCGGGGACTCGCGCCAAGCAGTCCTCTCCGCAGGTTTGAAGCTCTCAAGATCGCGTGCTGTATCGCGCGGGTTAGCGGTTACTAACCGTTCTGCAACATTGGTCAATGGCCCGTCTGGAAGGTCAAGGTGGTTACGGGGTTCCTCGGCCAGCGCTCCTCCAGTCGCGGGATGAACTTCCAGCTGCACGTGTCCGTTTGCTATCGCGATCCGTTGCTCAGCTTCCAAAGTCGTTTCTCTACCCCACGTAGGTTACCACCGAAGCTTGATCTGCTAAACCAATATGGTGTTACACTTGTAGTCTCGCAGAGGCTTCTTCCAGCTCTCTGGGTCACGTCGAGAGCCGTAACCGGATCAGATTTGGCGGAGGGGGTTTGCGGCGAGCGCGTTCGTGATTCACCATTTGCGGACGCCACCACCGACTAATACGCTTGAAGGCCTGTCGCTTGCTCAGCTCCGCGGGCCGTTCGCTGCGCTGATCGGCTTAGTGCGCGGTCTTCAAGGCCGAGTCGAGAGCCTTGAGATCGAGAACCAGGCGCTGCGCGCCGAGATCCAGACCCTCAAGGATCGCCCTCCGGACAAGCCGACCAAGCCGTCGGAATGGGCAACGCAGCCGGAGGGGAAGCGACGCCGTCGCGGCGCCAAGCGCGACGGCCGGTCGCGTGAGCCGCGAGGTGACGGTTGCGGAGAGCGCTCCTGCGGACTCACGCTTCAAGGGATACAAGACGATCCTTGTGCGCGATCTGGTTTTGTCGGCCGGGGTGATGCGCTATCGCTGGGAGTGCTGGGTGACACCGAGCGGCGAGAGGCTCGTCAGCGGCAGGTGACACTCGACAACGGCATCCTGTTCCCGCGACGACTGCGTAGGAACCGCAGCGAACGCATGTGGGCGCCGCCACAGCACGGCCGCATCCGGGTCCTGCATAACCGAGATATGCCGGCGCCTTCTTCTACGGTCGAACGCGTGGTCGTCCCCGGCCGGGCGACGGCCTCTCGCAGATCAAGGTGAATAATATGGCCGAGTGGCGGATGCCGACCTGCATCCGGGTTATATCGACTGGGAGCGCTTCAAGGCCAACCCGGAGCGTGTCGCCACCAACGAACAAGCTTATGGAATGCAGCGCCGCGCCGGGACAGTCCGCGAAGAATCCGCCTGCTCCAGGGCAGAGTTCTCTGCAGCCTTTGCAGCGGGCAAACATGGGCGTCCATTACAACGGCCCTCCGCCGAGGCCCGTCGGCGAGTCGGAAGCCGAAAGAGTCGCGGCTCCCCTCACCCGTTCGGCCGTTCCGTCGTACCAGGCGAGCGTCTCGCAGCGCGAAAGCTGCTCAGGCGACCGTTCGCGATTTTGGCCGGATCGACGTCGTCCTGGGGCAGGAAGCAGGCGAATGACTGGCAAAAAGCATCCGCCGCAGCCCGGCGTCGATCACTGGAACCTGGCGCCGGCGCGGCGGAACTGCAGGGCGGCGGCCATTCCGGAATAGCTGCCGCCGACATCGATGATGGAACCTACACTAACGGCAGCTCAATTCGGATGGTTGTGAGGACAGGCTCGGCTCCAGCCGGACGGGCAGTGTTCTGAGGGTGTTTGCACACCATGTTGATGGGTTGCCACAATGGAGATCGCCTCAGAAGCGGCGCTTAATCGGAAACGTTAGCACCTCCGCGTTTTGGCGCGGCTGCTTGAACTCTTCGACAGCAACCGCCTCGATCAGCAAATCCAAGGCTTCGCGCCCCCTCTGGCTCATCGGGTCATCGCCTCGCAGGTAATGATACGCTCGATCTAGATGCACTCGCGCGGCGGAAAAATCGCTTGTCATATGACCTCTCAGTTGCCGCCCGCGCTGGCCATCTACGAGGTGAGGGTCGCGCAATCGTCAATATCCAAAGGCGAATTTGATTTAAATCGTGGATGATCTGGGAGAAATCCGGACCCCGGCTTGTCTTATACGAGAGCCCCTTGCTGACGTCGCCGGCCGGGCTCGGTTGGCTCTGCAGTAGCGTTTCGTGGTGCGCCACCATGAAAGTTCGCACGTTTTCATGCGCGGTCGATCAGACACGGTTCACGAACAAAAGCCTGCGGACGGTGCAGATGGCGGTAAAAGCCTGGCGGCAGGTCGGCCCTGGCGACTGGACAACGCCGGCTCTTCCACCAGCCAAATCGTTTGGTAACATTCGTCGATGAGGCAATAGGGGTGCAGTTTCTCAATTCGCCCGACATCGGGAGCCCGCAAGTCAATCTGATTTCAGGATGGTCCGCATATTGAGGTAAGGCACAGGCGCCAGGTGCGCCACGCTCATCGACAATCGCGGCAGATGGTGTTCGAAATGTTCATGCCCTCCGGAAGGATGAGCTTGTCCCGTGCCGACGCCGGTCATACCGGCTATGGTTGGCGCAGCATCGCTAAATGGCTGACTCTTCGACACGCCACCCGACTGACGCAGGACGGCGTTGAACACGATGTCACCTTACATTTCGAGGCGTTTCTCAGCCAGTGCTGGAGCAGCTGTTCCACGGTATCAAACAGCGCGGCTACACGGGTAGTTTCTCGAATCTCGAGCGACTGCTCGCAAAGCTGGAGCCGCGTCGAAAGGTCAGGGACATCGGTCGCCCTCCGATCATACGCCACCAACCAGCCGGCGATGCTGTCCCGATACGGGCTCCGGCGACCGGCCATATTATCTCGCCGGTAGTCGCCGCTGCCCTCTTCATGAAGCCGCGAGGCATGCTGGCGATCTCTTCCGAGCGCGCGGCAGTCGGTGAGGGACCGGCCTATCATGGCCGCATCACGAAGCAGGTCTCCTGAATCGAAGCCTCTATCCGATCGACGAACGCCTCAAGTTTCGCGGGCAAGCAAGGCCGGCCGGGACCAGGTTGGTATCTTAATCATCGCAGAGCGTGTTTAGCTGGGGTCGCGCAGAAGGTGGATGGCGAGAGCGCGGTGAGCTGGACCGCGACGCTAAGCTAAAAACGTGTTGGACTAAGCGACGGGACGGCTCACTGGTATGGGCGCTCAACTTGATCTGGCGCCTTAAAGGGCAGGAAGGCCTCGCGGCCGGTTCGAGGCGCATCATATCCTCCTCCGAAGGAGCACGCGCAAGTATCGTCACAAGCCCCGAGCGCTTCGCGTTCGGCGGTGTCCAATTTCCGACAATGTCGGATACAAAGTCAGATCTACTGGATTGCGTTTAAATCGTTTCCTCGTTTGGCACAGTACATGCACGTCGTCCGCAAGCACGACCGACCAACAAGAAGACGCATGATCACCTCACCGAAACATATAGCCGCCGCGGAACAATCACTTCGCCGCGAACTTGCTTATCGCCCGTCACCACAACCGGAGCCATCGATGTCTGACGGGCTGCCCAGGATACCTGCTGCGATCTCGTTTGCCCTTCGACCGCTCCGGCTCCGCCCGTTACCGACGAGGAAAAGTGACGGATTTCCTGCTCGACGACGGAATGGAGGTGGTCGTCATCCGCGATCACCTGCGCCGATCGTTGCCCATATGATGGGGTGCAAGGTCGGCAACATCGCGCCCACAAGGAGAGATTCCGATGCCCGAAGCGAGTCAGGAAAAGTTGGACGCCTTCTTGGGGAAATTGGTCGGCGATCTCGGCGCGATTGCTACGGGCGCGGGAGTCGTGCTGGGGGACAGGCTCGGCCTGTTCAAGGCATTGCGCGAAGGCGGCAAGATGACGGCCGCCGAACTTTCGGCACGGACCGGCACCCAGGAACGCCTTGTAAGGGAATGGCTTTCCGGGCAGGCAGCGGCGGGCTACGTCGACTACGATGAGGCCAATGACGAGTTCTATCTCAACGCCGAGCAGGAGTCGGTGTTCGCCGATGAAGATAGCTCGGCCTTCATGGCTGGCGCATTCGAGTTCCTGTCCGCGCTGTGGCTCGATGAAGAAAAGGTGAGGCAGGCATTTCAGTCCGGCAAGGGCGTTGCATGGCACGATCATAGCGCGTGTCTGTTTCGCGGTACGGAGCGGTTCTTCCGTCCAGGCTATAATGCCAACCTGATCGACTCCTGGCTGCCGGCGCTGGAGGGCGTAGTCGAGAAGCTCGAACGCGGCGCGGAGGTCGGGGATGTCGGATGCGGTCACGGCGCATCGACCGTGCTCATGGCGCGTGCTTTCCCCAATTCGCGCTTCGTCGGCTTCGATTTTCACTCCGCTTCGATCGAGCGTGCCCGAAAGGCGGCCGAGGAAGCCGGCGTCGGCGCCAACACGCGCTTCGAGGTCGCGGCCGCCAAGACCTATCCCGGCACTTATGACCTCGTCGCTTTCTTTGATTGCCTTCACGACATGGGCGATCCAGAGGGCGCCGCCGCCCATGTCCGCGGGTCGCTCAAGCCGAATGGCACCTGGATGATCGTCGAGCCGTTGGCGCATGACCATCTAGCGGCGAACCTCAATTCCGTCGGACGCGTCTATTATGCCGCTTCCACATTCGTGTGCACGCCCGCTTCGCTGTCGCAGGAAGTCGGACTTGGGCTTGGCGCCCAGGCCGGCGAGGCGAGGTTGCGCAAGGTGGTGACCGCCGGCGGCTTCAAGCGATTCCGTCGCGCCGCGGAGACGCCGTTCAACATGGTGCTGGAGGCTCGCCCCTAGCGCGGCTGTCGCTAGAAATTGTAGCTCATCGTGAAGATCACCGCCAAAATCCGGACGCACGTGTATCGGCAAATTTTCAAGGCGTCTGGGTTTACGCAGAACTCGCTGCCGAGCCGCCTTCTCTAAACCACTGACGTCGATGTCCGGCGGCAGATTCTTTCCCTTGCTGCGGTCACAAGGCGGGCGGCCTCGATGTAGGCGTCTTCCCGCCCAGTGCTTTCTCGACCCGCCGCGATGGGCTGATCGTCTCTGGTCGTCGTAATCATTGCGGTTACCGCCAAGCAGGCGGCCGATACGAAGTCTGGGAAGGAGATCGGCACCTCGGAGGTCGAGCGGATCTGGACGGGAGTGTCAAACGGACCCGCCCCAGACCTCGCAACGTCAAGTCCTATCCGCGAGAAACCCAACAGCGCCAGGAGCGCCACGCGACCAGTGGCCTATTTATCAACTCGAAAGCGCTTTCCATCTTCGCAATGCGTTCCGTCACTGCCATCTGAACAGGCTCATCGTGTCTGCAGCTTCACGACGCCTTGCGAGGCAACGCAGTCTGTATCCTAGCCATTGGTGAATTTCATCGGCGATGCGCTCGGCGTGCGCGGTGACCTCGGGAATTCCCATCAATTCACCGACGCTGCCGCGCGCCAGAGGCCCGCTGACGAAAATGCTGTCGGACGGTCGGCCGGATGTCCCGACCGCACGGCCTTGGCTGTCGGTCGCCAAGCCAAGACCAATCGGGTCTAGCCGGACCAGTCCCATTCGCCCGAGAGCGGCTATTGCCGCGTTGGTCCGGAAAATATCGGCATGCGCCGGCCCGGTTGTGACGATCACTCTGTCGAACGTCTCGATCGTCTGGGTGTGTTGGCGCCTTGGCCGCAGCGTGACACCAACGCGCCCGTGGACCCGCTCGGCGCCAGTCATCGATGCAGCGCGATAGGCGAGCGTGCCTTCAGCAAGCCGGCGATCGAGCACGACTGCGACCTGCGGCGCTATGCGGAAGCGATGCACATCCCACAGCGCGCGCAAATGGCGCACGACGCGGCGTTGCTCAGCGAGCGGCAGGGCCTGCCAGATGATTTGCCCTTGTCGCCGGACTGCGTCGAGCACCGGGTGCCAGCCTTCGCCCTGCTGCGCGGCGGTTGTGATGGTCGACCTGATACGCCTGAGCAGCACGGTGGCGCTGCGTGAAGGCAGGCCGGTGAAGTCGCCGATCGGATCGGCATGCGTAGCCGCATGGCCTCGCGACCGGTAGCCATGGCGCGAAAGTGCTGTGATGCGACCGCGATGGCCATTGCGGTCGAGCGTTGCGATGACATCCGCCGACGTCAGTCCAGTGCCGACGACAAGCACATGGTCGTAGCGTCCTATCGCTTCCAGCTTTTCGAGATCATAGGGATTGGCTACCAGCCCGGCTGCACCAGCTACGGACTGCAGGGGCAATGGCAAGGTCGGTGGCGGATGCGTCGTCGCAATCACCAGGGCGTCCGCTGCGAGCGTTCCTCCATCAGCGAGGATCAGGTGGTAGCCCTCGCCCCTGAGTTCGGCTGACGCGACCGCGGATCTGACATGGCGGATCGTTTTGCCGAATAGAAAGGGCTGAAGATGGGATTGCACGTAGCGCCCGAAAACGCGACGCTGCGGGTAGAGCGCTCCATTGGCGGCAATGGCCTCGGGGTCGTCCGCAGTGGCGCCAGTTTGCTCCAGCCAGTCGGCAAAGTGGCTGTCCTGGCCGGAGATCAGCGTCATCCTCGACGCCGGCACATTGATGCGGTGTGAAGGATCGGGCGTCGAATAGGCCAGACCATAGCCGAGCCCCTCGCGGGGCTCGACGACCACGATATCGGCAGCTCCGGCGGGCAGAAGCCGCGCAAGATGAAACGCAGTCGCCGCACCGGAAAAGCCGCCGCCGATGATGACTACGACCGGCCCTCTGCCCGATTCTCTGGCGCTCAAGATTGACTCGCTTGCAGTGCCGACGGTCGATGGTCTCCGGCCACCGTTTCGCCGAAGGGCCCCATGTTCACGGCCGTCGGTCGCGTCGAGATTTCGTGATCGAGCGGCAGCAACGGCAACACCAGTTCGCCGAAGCGATAGGCCTCCTCCAGATGCGGATAACCGGAGAGGATGAAGGTATCGATGCCGATACGCCGGTATTCGTCAATCCGTTCCGCCACCGTGGCCGCATCGCCGACCAGGGCGGTGCCGGCGCCGCCGCGAACCAGGCCGACGCCCGCCCACAGGTTGGGACTGATTTCGAGCTTGTCGCGACGACCGCCATGCAGGCGACTCATGCGCGACTGGCCAACAGAATCCATGCGCGCGAACACCTTCTGCGCCTCGGCTATCGTTTTGTCGTTCAGCCGGCTGATCAGCCGGTCGGCATCGGCCCAGGCTTCGTCGTTGGTTTCACGAACGATGACATGCAGCCGGATGCCGAAGCTCACCTGGCGTCCAGCTTTCTCAGCAAGGCCGCGCACATGGTCGAGCTTGGCGGCGACGTCTCCAGGTGGTTCGCCCCAGGTCAAATATTTCTCGATCTGCTCGGCGGCAACCGCATTGGCTGCCTCTGACGAGCCGCCGAAATAGAGCGGCGGGTGTGGCGACTGAATAGGTGGAAACAGCAGGCGGCCGTCCTCGATGCGGAAATGCTTGCCTTCGAAAGCGACGGTTTCGCCGCGCAGCACGGCCTTGTAGATGTCGAGGAATTCCCGCGTCACCTCATAGCGCTTGTCATGGCTGAGGAAGATGCCGTCGCCCTTGTTCTCGACCGGGTCGCCGCCCGTGACAACATTGATCAGCAGGCGTCCGCCGGAAATGCGGTCGAGCGTCGAGGTCATGCGCGCGGCGAGCGTCGGCGATTGCAGGCCCGGCCGGACGGCGACAAGGAAGCGAAGCCGCTGGGTCAGCGGCGCCAGCGCCGAAGCCACGACCCAGCTGTCCTCGCAACTGCGTCCGGTCGGCAGCAGCGCGCCATAGTAACCGATCGCATCGGCCGCCTTGGCGACCTGGGTGAGGTAGGGCAAGTCGACCGCCCTGCCCCCCTCGGAGGTGCCGAGATAGCGGCTGTCGCCATGGGTCGGAAGAAACCACAGGACCTTGATCCTGTCGGGGGTGGCAGTGCTCATGAATGGTCCTCTGTGACTTGACGCGCCTCGCTCAGCTCCAGGCATGGAGCGGCGGATTGACATCGTTGAGGTAGTAGTTGCCGAGGATCGCGTATTTCCAGCGCACCGGATCGTGCAGCGTGTGGGTGCGGGCGTTGCGCCAATGCCGGTCGAGATTGTGCTCGGCCAGCGTCGAGCGCGTGCCGGCGAGGTCAAACAGCTTGTTGGTGGCATTGATGGCGATCTCGGTGGTGAGGATCTTGGATTCCGCCACAGCGATCTGCGCTTCAGCAACGGTCTTCTCGTTCGGCTCGGCGACGGCGCGATCGACGGCAAGCCCGGCCTTTTCCAGAACCGCCTCTGCCGCATTGGCGCGCAGACGAAGGTCGCCGATCGACTGGATCGTATAAGGATCCTGCCAGGCATGATCGACGCCGCTGTCGATCCAGGCGCGCGATTTGGTGCGCACGAAATCGACCGTCTCGTCGATCGCCGCCTTGGCGATGCCAAGATCGACCGCGGCCTGGATAATCTGGAAGATGGCTCCATCGGCCGTCGGTCGGTCGTAGCCCTTATAGCCGGGAACCAGATGCGTCTTCGGCACCTTCACATTGTCGAGCAGGACCGTGCCGGACAACGTCGTCTTCTGGCCGAAGCTCGACCAGTCGTCGATGACCGTCAGTCCGGGCGCGCCGCGATCGGCGATGGCATACCAGGCGCGGCCCTCGTCATCGAGCGCCACAATCGGGACCAGATGCGCGAGTAGCGCGCCGCTCGAATAGAATTTCTGGCCGTTGACGACGACATGGTCACCGGCGTCGACGAACTTGGTTTCGAAGTCGGCCGCCCGCTTGGAGCCGAATTCGGAGAACGCGTTGCCGAAGCGCGTGCCGGACAACACCTCGGCGAACAGCAGCTTCTTCTGCGCCTCGTCGGAGACGGTGCGGATGGCGGCAACAACGCCAAGATGGTTCTGCGGAATCTGGCCCAGCGACGGATCGGCCGCCGAGATGATGGTGATCACTTTCGACAGCGTCACATAGGAGAGCTCCGGCCCGCCATAGGCTTTCGGCACGTTGATCGACCACAGGCCGCTCTGCGAAAACGCATCGAGCTCTTCCGTCGGCCAGATGCGTTCACGGTCCCGCTTGGAGGCATCCTTGGCGAATTCGGCGGCCAGTTTTTCGCCGACAGCGATCGCCTCGGCGTCGGTCCTGATAACATGCGCTTTGGCTGACGGACGCTCGACCGGTGGCACGGCGCTGCGGATTTCGGACGGCTGCTTCGATTGGATGGTCATGCTGCGGTCTCCTTGGGGAAATGGTCGGATGGAAGCGGCGAGCCGCCGAGATAGTAGGTTTTGATGTCAGCGCGCTGGCGCAGGTCGGCAGCCGATCCTTCGAGGACGCTGACGCCGTTCTCGAGCACGGTCGCGCGGTCGGCGTATTTCAGCGCGACCGCCGAATTCTGTTCGGCAACCAGGATCGAAAGGCTTTCGTCGCGGTTTAGCCGTTTCAGGGCGTTGAAGATCTCGTCGACGATCAGCGGCGCGAGCCCCATCGACGGCTCGTCCAGAACAAAGAGTTTCGGCCGCGACATCAGACCGCGGCCGATTGCCGTCATCTGCTGCTCGCCCCCGGAAGTGAGGCCGGACCGGGTTCGCCGCTTCTCGGCGAGCTTCGGGAAAAGTGAATAGACACGATCGAGGTCGGCCTTGACGCTGGTGCGAGAGGACGAGCGTCCGAGCGCGCCGGTGAAGAGGTTCTCTTCGACCGTCAGCGAACGGAAGCAATGCCGGCCCTCGAGGACCTGAACGAGGCCGCTGCGGACGAGCTGCGAGGGGCTTGCTCTTGAAACATCCTCACCATCGAAGGTGATCCGACCGGCGGTAACAGCGCCGCGCTCGGCCGGGAGGAGATTGGATAAGGCGCGCAGCAGGGTGGTCTTGCCGGCGCCGTTGGAGCCGAGCAGCGCGACGATCTCGCCCCTCCCAACCGACAGGTCGACGCCGTGCAGGGCGGCAATGGAGCCGTTGTAGACAGCTTCCACGCTGCTGACTGACAGTATCGGATATTGCGGGCTGGACATCGATGACTCCGTTGGGAAGCTGGATAGCGCGACTGGCCAGTTTGTCGGCCGCGCCATTGCAAACTCAGTTGCTGACCACTGCGTCGGCTTCCTCGGCCGTGCGAATCTTGATGCCCTTCTCCTTGGCATAAGCCTCGGACGACTTCTCGATGATCGGGCGCAGCAGCTTCCAGTCGGGCGCGATCCAGTCGGACACGACGTTCCACTTCGTGCCGTCCCACTGCTGGAAGGTCACGTAGCCGTCACCCTCGTGATTGTCCCAGGAGACATTGATCGAGTGGAACAGATCCTCGGCGCCGAGCGCCTCGACGCGCGCCGGATCGAGCTTGAGATGCTCGAAGCCCCAGCGCACTTCGTCGCCGGTCAGTGTGCGGTTGCCGAACTTGGCCTGCGCGAGGCGGACCGCCTCGACATTAAGGATGCCATTGACGATGCCGAGATTGTGGTAGACCGAGCCGATGCGGCTCTTGTCCTCGAGATTGCCTTTGCCGTCGCCGTAGACCGTTTTCACGATCTCCTGGACCACCGGATACTGCTCGCCCGAGGCCTGGGTGGTGATGGCCGTATAGCCCTTGGCGGCATCGCCCGCGGGGATGACGTCCTCTTCGGAATTCGACCAGACATTGCCGACAATGTGATCGGCTGGGAACCCGGTCTTCTGCGCAGTCTTCAACGCTACGGGGTTCATCACGCCCCAGCCGCGCAGCACCACATAGTCGGGACGCTCGCGACGGATCGTCAGCCATTGTGCCTGCTGCTCGTTGCCCGGATGCGGAACCTCGATCTGCGACAGTTCGAAGCCGTATTTCTGCGCCAGCAGCTCGTAGATCGGGATCGTCTCCTTGCCGTAGGGCGAGCCGTGATAGAGCACCACGATCTTCTTGCCCTTGAGCTTGTCCAGACTGCCTTCCTTGGAAGCGATGTAGTTCACGATGCCGGAAGTCTCGCTGTAGGGATTGAGCAGCAGCGGGAAGACGTAAGGGAACACGCGCCCGTCCGTGGTGTCGGTGCGGCCGTGGTTGATGGTGATCAGCGGCACCTTGTCGTCAGTGATGCGGTCGATCATGGCGTAGGCGATGCCGACCGAAAGCGGGTTCCAGGCGGCGATACCCGGATTGCTCTTCAATCGTTCATAGACCTCGACGCCCTTCTCGACCTCATACTGGGTCTCGCCTTCGCTCCAGGTCAGCTTGACGCCGTTGACGCCACCGTCACGGATGTTGATCAGGTTGAGGTAGTCGATGAAGCCGCCGAAGAAGCCGGTACCGCCGGCGGCATAGGGGCCGACGCGATAGCTCTGCAGGGGAAAATACTGTTCGTCGGCGTGGACAGCCGTCGCGCCGAGCACGAAGGCCGTGGCGATCGCCGCCTTCCGTAGGTGACTGAAGAAGGTCATGGGTTGCGTCTCCTGAGGTTGTGGTCCGTGAGGGGAGAATATCGAGCGGCACTCCAGCTGGACCTTGAGCCGATCGTCGTTTGAGGCGGTCCAGGAGGGCCGACAGGCCGTTCGGTTCCGCGATGAGGAAGATGATGATGAGGGCGCCGAGCACGATGCGCTGGCTCATGTCGAGCACGCCCGAATCGAACAGGCCGCCAAACGCGAAGGCGCCGATGCGGGACAGAACGAGCGGGGAGACGACGATGAAGGCCGCGCCCAGAAACGCGCCGCGCATCGAGGCCAGCCCGCCGATGATGATGATGAACAGGATCTGGAACGAGCGGTCGAGATTGAAGCCGGCCGGCTCGACGGTGCGCAGATAGGTGAAGGCCCACAGCACACCGGCGACACCGATGATGAAGGACGAGATGGCGAAGGCCAGCAGCTTGGTTCGCAGCACCGGCACGCCGATGACGCGCGCCGCGGTTTCGTTGTCGCGCACGGCAATAAAGTTGCGGCCGGTCGCGCTGTTGACGAGACGCCAGACGACGGCGGTCAGCACGATGACCGTAGTGACCGAAAGCAGGTAGCGGCCGGTGGCGCCGTCGAGCGGGAACCCAGCGACGATGAGATGCGGTGCCGAAATCACGCCCGATGGGTTGTCGTTGGAGAACCAGCCGAACTTGGTCAGCGCCCATTGCACGAAGAATTGGGCGGCGAGCGTCGAGACGGCGAGATAGAAGCCGCGCAGCCGCAGGCTCGGCAGGCCGAACACGACCCCGATCCCGGCGGCCGAAATCCCGGCCAGGATCATGGTCGCTGGCAGCGGCAGTCCTTCGGTCCGCAGGTTGAAATTGTAGGCGGCGAAAGCGCCGACCGCCATGAAGGCGGAAGAGCCGAGCGAAAGCTGGCCGCAGTAGCCGGTCAAAAGGTTGAGGCCGACCGCCGCCAGGCTGAGCGCCAGAAAAGGCAGCAGGATTGCCTCGACGAGATAGCTCGACGCATAGGCGGGGATCAGGCCGTAGGCGACGACGACCAGCACGGCCGGCAGAGCTAATCTCTGCCAGTCGATTGGAAGCCTTGCGGCATCGAGCGCTTGCACGGCCATCGGTCAGACCCTTTCGACGGTTTTCTGGCCGAACAGGCCGGAGGGGCGCACCAGCAGGACCACCAGCGCCAGCGCATAGGCGAACCAGCCTTCGATGCCGCCGCCGACGAAGGCACCGAGATAGACCTCTGCGAGCTTTTCGCTGGCGCCGATGATGAGGCCGCCGACAATGGCGCCGAGAATGGAATCGAAGCCGCCAAGCACCAGCACCGGCAGCGCCTTCAAAACGATCAGCGACAGAGAGAACTGGACACCGAGACGAGCGCCCCACAGCAGCCCCGCGACCAGCGCCACGAACCCCGCGGCCGTCCACACCGTTCCCCATATCCGGGGCAGCCGCAGCCCGACGGCGAGCGCCGCAAACTGGTCGTCGGCGACGGCGCGAAACGCCAGCCCGATCCGGGTCCAATAGAAAAATGCGCTCAAGCCCGCCACCATCGCCGCGGCAATGCCCGCGGCGAGAACGTCAAACGACGAGATCAGGATGCCGCCGACCTCAAAGGGTGTGTCGTCTATGCCGAGATCGAGCCCGTGCACCTGCGTGCCCCACATCAGCTGAGCAGCGCCCTCAATGATGTAGGACAGCCCAAGCGTAGCCATGAACAGCGTCATCGGCGAGCGATTGACCAGCGGCCTGAGCACAGTCCGCTCGATGGTGAAGCCCAGCGCGACCATGACCGCGAAGGTGATGAGCAGCGAAAGCGCGAAGGGGATGCCGCGTTCGACGAGGCTGACAAAGGTGAGCGCTGCGAACAGCACCATCGACCCCTGCGCGAAGTTCAGCACGCCCGACGTCTTGTAGATCAGCACGAAACCGATGGCGACAAGCGAATACATGACGCCAGAGAGCAGGCCGCCGACCAGCACTTCGATGACGAAGAGGAAATCATGGTAGCTCATTAGATGTCCTCGCCATTCCCGCCCTCGGCGGTGCCGATATAGGCCCGGATCACTGCCGGATCGGCCCTGACCTCGGCTGGCGTTCCGTCTGCGATCTTGCGGCCGTAGTCGAGCACGGCGACCCGGTCGGAGAGCCCCATGACCACGCCGATATCGTGCTCGATCAGGATGATGGTGACGCCGTGTCGGTCGCGCGCGGCGCGCACAAACCCGGCCATCTCGGCCTTCTCTGTCGCCGTCATGCCGGCCATCGGCTCGTCAAGCAGCAGGATCTTGGGCTCGGCGACCAGCGCTCGTGCCAGCTCGACCCGCTTCTGCAGGCCGTAGGGTAGCGTCGCGACCAGACGATCGGCAACGGCCTCAAGATGCAGGAACGCGATTGTCTGATCGACCTTTTCGGCGATTCCCGCATCTTCAAGCCGGGCGCGTGGCAGACCGGCAATATGCTCGACGAAGTTGGCGCGTCTGGTGTGGACGCGGCCCGAAGCGATGTTGTCGCGAACCGAAAGACCGGAAAACAGCGCCAGGTTCTGGAAGGTGCGGGCGACACCGAGGCGTGCCAGGCGGCTCGCCGGCACCCGGGAGAAGGACTGGCCGTCAATCGCGATCGTGCCGTGGTCGGCGTGATAGAGGCCGCTGATGATGTTGATCAGCGACGACTTGCCGGCGCCGTTGGGGCCGATCATGGCACGGATCTCACCGCCTTTGACCTGGAGATCAATGTCGCTCAGCGCCTTGACGCCGCCAAAGGATATGCCGATCCCGCTCAGTGCGAGAACCGCATCCGGCCGTGACGAGAGGCATGCCGGACGCCTGTCGCCGACGGGGTTAGTCACCGCGAGGATGGCGGAAATTTCGGGCGCGCGCTCGTATGCGGCGGCTCCCAGCGAAGCACCAATCATGAAACGTCCCTGATTTGAAGGAGAGCTGGCAGCGGCCCAAGGGCCGCGCCTGACCTATTCCGCGGCGACAAGCTCCCTGTCGCGAGCCGCTTCCAGTTCGCGCACCAGCGGAATGACGCGCTTGCCGAAGAACTCGACCTCTTCCTGGAAATGCAGGAAGCCGAGCAGGATCAGGTCGGCGCCGGCGTCTTTGAGCTTGAGGATGCGTTCAGCGATCTGTTCCGGCGTGCCGATGAGATCGCTGCGGAAACCGTCATTGTATTGCACCAGATCCTCGAAGGAGGATTTCGCCCAATTGCCTTCGCCTTCCGGCGAGGCCTTGCCGGCATTCTTGACCTGATCGGCAAAACCCTGGACTGCCTCAGGATTGGCCTTGGCGATGATCTCGTCGAGCACTGCGCGCGCTCCCTGCTCGCTGTCTCGCGCGATGGCGAAGGCATTGACGCCGATCTTGACCTTGTGGCCATTTGCTTTCGCCTTGGCGCGGGTGTCGTCGACCTGCTTCCGGATCTCCTCCGGCGTGTTGCCGTTGGTGAAATACCAGTCGGAGACCCGCGAAGCCATGTCGCGCGCGGCGCGCGACGAGCCGCCCTGGAAGATCTCGGGCAAGGGCTCGATCGGCTTGGGCTTCATCGAATAGTTGGTGAAGCGGTAGAAATCCCCCTTCAGAGTGAAACTGTCCTCCGTCCAGATGCCACGCAGCGCTCGGATAAATTCTTCTGACCGGCGATAGCGCTCGTCATGGTCGAGCCAGAGTTCGCCAATCGCGGCGAACTCGCCACGGAACCAGCCGCTCACCACATTGACGGAGACGCGGCCATTGGTCAGGTGGTTGATGGTAGCGATCTGCTTGGCCGCCAGCGCAGGGTTCCACGGGCCGGGCAGGATCGCTGCGATGACCTTCAGCGTTGTGGTGGCGGCGAGCAAGGCGTGGCTGAACGACACCGATTCGTGCTGGTTGTCGGCCCCATAGCCGGCCGTGAAGCGGATCTGGCTCAGCGCGTAATCGAAGCCGTTGGCCTCGGCGATTTGGGCAAGCTTGCGGTTGTAATCGATATCCCAGCCTGTCCGCTGCTCGATATTGGAGATGACCAGTCCGCCGGAGACATTCGGCACCCAGTAGGCGAATTTGAGGCTGTCGGAATGCGAGGTCATGTCGTCGTTTCCCCTTTGATTGGCTCAGCCGACGCGCGTGGCGACGGCAGCGTTTGCATGACTGGAATTGAGCAAGGAAACCGCTTCAGTAGCGGCGCGTGAAATGCGCTCGGTGATCGCGGCGCCGACGATTTCGGCATGGATGAAATCGTCGGGCGCGCCGTAGACGCCGGTCGGGACGGTGACGGCACCGAAAAAGCCGAACAATGGCCGGAGCTGATGTTCGAGCACCAGGCCATGATATGGGCTGCCGCCGGTCGCCGCGAGAAGCACGGTCTTGCCGGTCAGCGCACGATAGTCGACGAGGTCGAACAGATGCTTTAGGGCGCCGGTGTAGGAAGCCCTATAAACAGGAGTTCCGACCACGAGCAAATCGGCCTTCTCGACGCGCTGGATGATCGCTTCGCCGGATGCGCCAAGTGCGCCGCGCGATAGCCCGGCGAATAGCGAGGGTGCTGCCTCCGTGATCTCGATCAGACCGGTGTCTGCAGGCACACGCAACGCGACCGCCTTGGCCAGCGCATTCACCACCGCCGTAGTGCGGGAAGGCGTGCTTACGCCGCCCGATATTCCGAGAACCGATAATCGTGCCAAGTCATCAATCTCCCACACTTTGCATGCGCGCTAGGCCAGCACCAAATCAAGGCAAACGATATTCTATAAAATCTGTAGAGATAAGGTACTTTATTCTGATGTTTTCACGTCAGTGGGAAAAACGGCGCGTTAGCCGCATGGCAAAGGGGTTGACGGTTTAGGAGCGGGATGCGGCGCCAAACGCACGCCGGATCAGCGGCGGCGCGCTCGCAGTTGGAAATTTAGCCGAGAAGGGGAATCCGCGAAGCACAGCTCAAATCACCAAGCGGCGACAGCCTGGCCAGGGTATCCCCCCGCCTGTCGCTACGAAGCAGCTGTAGGAAACGTTGCTTCAAACGCAAGAACTCGCGGAACGCGATGATGTCCGTGGTCCTCGGCCTCTCGAAGGCCACAGTGATTTCTTCGTGGATGCGACCTGGCTGTGCCTGCATGACGACATTCGATCCGAAAGCAGCAAGGCTTCGTCGATATCATGCGTAACGAAGACGATCGTCGTTCTGAACTGCTCCCAAACCTCGAGCAGCAGTTCCGGATCCTGGGGTCGTTTGCGGGAGGGCGAAACGACAAGCACAGGTCCCTGACCCGCATGATCGTTTGCCTGCTAGTTTGGATTCCCTGGCAAAGGGCTGACACGCCTTTTCCGTTGGCAAGTCCGTCGAACACTGCGGCGCGTTGT
Source organism: Mesorhizobium sp. WSM4806 (assembly GCF_055811635.1). Lineage (NCBI taxonomy): Bacteria > Pseudomonadati > Pseudomonadota > Alphaproteobacteria > Hyphomicrobiales > Phyllobacteriaceae > Mesorhizobium > Mesorhizobium sp. WSM4806. Next base: position 208,039 of record NZ_JBVVQZ010000012.1, read on the forward strand.
TTTGCGTTGAGGCGGACGGGACGGCCCGAGTGTTTTTTCTTCAGCCTTGGCGCGATCGAGGCCGGTCTGGGTGCGTTCGACGAGAAGATCCCGCTCGAACTGGTCGACAGCGTTGAGGACGTTCATCGTCATCTTACCGGCTGAGCTTGTCAGATCGACGCGGCCAAGTGCGAGGCAGTGAACCTTCACGCCCATCTCCTCGAGCTGAGCGACGGTGGTGCTGACTCCAATCGCGTCGCGACCGAGACGATCAAGCTTGGTGACGACCAGAACATCGCCATGCTCCAAACGATCAATCAGGCGGCGGAAGCCTGACCGCTGGGCAATGGCAGTGCTGCCGGAGGTGGTTTCGGAGACGATGCGACGGGATTCGACATGGAAGCCCCGCCGACTGGGATTCCAAGATCTGGTTGTCAAACCGTCTGGCCGATGGTCGAGACGCGGGCATAGGCTTTGCAATCTGCAAAGTGAGATTGCTTCTGATAAGGAAACGGAATTCGTAGGCGGGCGCCACTCCGCTGCTACAACCCCGTCGTTACTTGCTTCGTGATGCCGAAATACATTCGAGTGGCTATGATGTTTGCGCCAGACCGCTTATTAATCACTGCAGAGTGCTTCCAGCCCGGAATAGAGCTCCAGCGCTTCCGGGTTGGCCAGCGCCTCCTTGGTCTTCACCGACCGGCCGTGGACGACTTCGCGCACGGCGAGCTCGACGATCTTGCCGGACTTGGTGCGCGGAATGTCGGCGACCTGGATCACTTTGGCCGGTACATGACGCGGTGACGCACCGATACGGATCTTGGTCTTGATCTTGTTTGCGAGATCGGCGTCGAGCGTCAGGCCCGGTTCCAAACGGACGAAGAGGATAACCCGGACGTCGTCGTCCCAGTCCTGGCCGATGCAGATGGCCTCGGCGACTTCATCGGGCTGTTCGACCTGGTTGTAGATCTCGGCGGTACCGATGCGCACGCCGCCGGGATTGAGGGTCGCATCCGAGCGGCCGGGATGATCAGGCCGCCGTGTTCGGTCCATTCGGCGAAATCGCCCTGGCACCAGATATTGTCGAAGCGCTCGAAATAAGCCGCGGTATTTGGCGCCATCAGGGTCGTTCCAGAAACCCACTGGCATGGAGGGGAAGGCTTTGGTGCAGACCAGTTCGCCCTTCTCGCCACGGACCGGTTTGCTTCATCGTCCCAGATGTCGACTGCGAGGCCGAGGCCCGGCCCCTGGATCTCGCCCTTCCAGACCGGCTTGATCGGATTGCCGAGCACGAAGCAGGAGACGATGTCGGTGCCGCCGGAGATGGAGGCGAGCTGGACGTCCGGCTTGATGCCTTCATAGACGAATGAAAAACCTTCCGGCGAAAGCGGCGAGCCAGTGGAGGTGATCAGGCGCAAGTCGGAGAGATCGTGTGTCTTGAGCGGCTCGATGCCGCCCTTGCGCACCGCATCGATATACTTGGCCGAGGTGCCGAAGATGGCGAAGCGTTCCTCGGCTGCATAGTCCCACAGGATATTGCCCGAGGGCGCGAAGGGCGAGCCGAGCGTGGCGCCGCTCGCCAGACCCGAGGCCAGCCAATTCCTCATCATCCAGCCGCAGGTCGTGAACTAGAAGAGGCGATCACCATCGCCGACGCCGGAATGGAAGCGGTGTTCCTTGAGGTGTTGCAGCAGCGTGCCGCCAGCAGAATGAACGATGCATTTTGGCACTCCGGTCGTGCCCGAGGAGAACAGGATATAAAGGGGGTGGGCGAATGTCAGCGGCTCGTATTCCACGGGCCTCGCGGTGAAGGGGATGGTCGCGGCATCCATCATGCGGCCATCGGCGAGCGATGCGGCCAGCGATTCGGCGTCGCCGGCGTAACCCACGACCATGACGGGGCAGCCGAGCTTGGGCGCGACGTTCCGGACCTTGTCGGAGACGTCCTGCAGCTTGCCGTTGTACCAGTAGGCATCGCAGGTGATGAATAGCCCCGGCTCGATCTGGCCGAAGCGGTCGAGCACGCCCTGCTCGCCGAAATCGGGCGAGCAGGACGACCACATGGCACCAATCGAGGCGGCGGCCAGCATGCAGGCGATTGTCTCCGGCATGTTCGGCATCATGGCCGAGATACGGTCGCCCTTGCCTATGCCCATCGCGCGGAAGGCTTGCTGTAGCTTGGATACGGTGGAATGGAGCTGATCCCAGCTCCAGCGATAGCTCATCTTGTCCTCACCACCACGGAAGATCAGCGCGTCTTGGGGACCGTGCTTGATGAGCCGATGCGATGATTGCGCGACATTTGTGGAGGTCATTCGACGCACCACGGCCGGCTCGGTGGCGAACATGTTGGCGAGGCGGATTTCCTGATCACCGTTCAGATGGAGATCGGTTGCTTGCAATGAGGAGACCTCCGGCAAGCAATGTCGAAGCATCACGAGTGGTGGAACCCGTGAAAGGCAGCGTGCCGGCCGATCCAGGACGACAGAAGCTCGTTGGCAACGGCCGGCAAACATACCGGCAATCGCTGTGGTTCCGCTTCTCGCATCACCGATCCTGCCTTATTATCTGGCTGGATACGCCGATGATGCTGGACAGCAGATAGCCCCGCACCGGCAGCTCTAGGCCGTTTTCGACATTGTAAAGTTTTATGGAAAAGACAGCACCAACGGATCAAATTTCGCTGGTCGCCCCTCAGTGAGTGCATTGACCGATGCGATGATCGCGTTGCGATCGATGCGAAAGTGGCTATAGAGGTCGCCGATCGTGCCTGTCTGGCCAAAATGCTCCACGCCATGTGGGATCGTCTTGCGGCCGACGACAGCGCCAAGCCATGACAGTGTCGCCGGGTGGCCGTCAATGACGGTGACGATTGCGCAATTGCCTGGGAGCGGGTCGAGCAGCGTCTCGATATGGCTCTTCGCATTGGCATTGCCGCGCGCCCGCTCGCGCTGCGCAGCGGTCCAGCCGGCGTTGAGCCGGTCAGCCGATGTCACCGCCAGCACCCCGATGTCGCGCCTCGTCTCGCCGATCATGCCGGCGGCGGCGATGGCCTCATCGGCAACCGCACCCTGGTAGGCGATGACGACTGAGCAGTTCGGCCCTGGCTTGCGCAGCCAGTAAGCGCCATCGACTGCACCCTGACGGAACGCATCGTCGACGCGTTTCACCGGCTGCTCCAACGGCTTGGTGGTCAGCCGCAGATAGACGGAGCCGCCGGTCTCGTCGCGCAACCAGGTGCGCTCATCGCGGTTGCCTTCACCGTCGCGCTGCAGATAGTCAAAGGCCCATTCCATGATGACGGCAAGCTCGTCGGCGAAGGCCGGCTCGAAGGCGGCAAGGCCGTCCTGGCTCATGCCGATAAGCGGCGTGCCGATGGATTGGTGCGCGCCGCCTTCTGGTGCCAGCGTCACGCCGGAAGGCGTCCCAACGATAATGAAACGCGCATCCTGGTAGCAGGCATAGTTGAGAGCATCTAGACCACGGCACACGAACGGGTCGTAAACCGTGCCGATGGGGATCAGTCGTTTGCCGAAGAGGGAATGGCTGAGGCCGGCGGCGCCGAGCAGCAGGAACAAGTTCATCTCGGCGATGCCGAGCTCGACATGCTGGCCCGTCGGCGTGAATTCCCATTTTGCGGTCGAAGGAATGCGATGCTCGATGAAGGCGTCGGCCATTGCTTGGCGTGCGAACAGCTTGCGCCGATTGACCCATGGCCCGAGGCTCGTCGTGCCGGTCACGTCTGGCGACGTCGTCATAATGCGTTCGGCCAGCACGCTCTTTCCCTTGGCGAGGTCGTCGAGGATCTTGCCAAAGGCGGTCTGAGTGGACACTTCGCGCGACGTGTCGACTTCGATCAACGGCACGTCGAGACGGGCGTCATCATAGCGGCGGCGTCGTTTCGAGAAGAACGGAACGTCGGCCAGGAAGGATTTCAGCCCGGCGACATCCTTGACGCCGGCGAATGGCTCCCATTCCTGGCCCGGGGCGATGCCCATATGGGCTTGCCAGTCAGCGAACTGCTTGTTGTTCATTAGACCGCCGTGGTTGTCCTTGTGACCGGCGATAGGCGTACCCCAGCCCTTGATGGTGTAGGCCAGGAAACAGGTCGGCCGGTCGTGGTCGATTGAGGCGAACACGTCGGCCATGCTCTCCACGCAGTTTCCGCCGAGGTTTTCCATCAGCGCGGCGAGTTCGGCGTCGCTGCGGTGATCGATGAGCGCCGACACGTCGCCCTGGTCGCCGAGGTCGTCCATTAGGCGCTTGCGCCAGATGGCGCCACCCATGAAGGTCAGCGCTGCGTATTCCTGGTTGGGACAGCGGTCGATCCAGTCGCGCAGTTTGTTTCCGCCCGGCTCGTCGAACGCCGCGCTTTGCAAGGCACCGTATTTTACCCTCACGACATCCCAGCCGAAGGCGTCGAAAATCTTCTCGATGCGCTCGAACAGGCCTTCGCGCACAATGCCGTCGAGTGACTGGCGGTTATAGTCGATGATCCACCAGCAATTACGCAGGTCGTTCTTCCAGCCTTCCTGCAGCGTCTCGTAGATGTTGCCTTCGTCCAGTTCGGCATCGCCCATCAGCGAGACCATGCGGCCGAGCTTTAAGTCCGCGCCCCACTCTTTCGCCTTCACGAAGTCCTGCACGATGGAGGCCAGCGCCGTGATGCCGACCCCGAGCCCGACCGAGCCGGTGGAGAAATCGACATCGTCAATGTCCTTGGTCCGGCTCGGATAGCTCTGAACGCCGCCATAGCCGCGGAAGTTCTCCATCTTCTCCCGCGTCTGGTTGCCCATCAGATAGTGGATCGCATGGAAGATCGGCGATGCATGCGGCTTCACCGCGACGCGGTCATCAGGCTTGAGTGCTGAGAAGTAGAGCGCCGTCATGATCGACACCATCGAGGCCGAACTCGCCTGATGGCCGCCGATCTTGATGCCATCCACCTTGGGGCGGATATGATTGGCGTTGTGGATCATCCAATGCGACAGCCACAGAAGCCGCTGCTCGAGGTCTTGGAGGTGCTGTCGCTGAGAAGATGTCATCTGTACTCCGATGCCAACTGCGAGACCGGTATGGGCGATTCCCAGGGCGGGGGGTCAGCCTTCCTTGTAATAATAGCTGTAACCGTTGATCGCCGGGGCGCCGCCGAGATGCGCGTAGAGCACCTTCGAGCCCTCCGGGAAGAAGCCCTTGCGGGTGAGATCGATCATGCCCTGCATCGATTTGCCCTCATAGACCGGGTCGGTGATCATCGCCTCGGTGCGCGCGGCAAGCCGGATCGCCTCGTTAGTCTCTTCGGACGGCACGCCATAGGCCGGATAGGCATAGTCGGGGTTGATGACGATCTCGTCTTCCCGGACCTTGCGGCCGAGACTGATCAGGTCAGCCGTTTTGTCGACGATCGAGCGAACCTGCGCGCGGGTCTGATCAAGCGTGCCCGACGCATCGATGCCGATGACGCGGTCGGCCCTGTCCTGCGCGGCGAAGCCGACAATCATGCCGCCCTGGGTCGAGCCGGTGACGACGCATACGACGATGTAGTCGAACTTGATGCCGAGTTCCTTTTCCTGCTCGGCCACTTCCTCGGCGAAACCGACATAGCCCAGCGCGCCGTATTTGTGCACAGAGGCGCCGGCCGGGATAGGATAGGGCTTGCCGCCGGCATCCTTCACCGACTGGATGGCGTCTTCCCAGCTCTTGCGGATGCCGATGTCAAAGCCGTCGTCGACGAGGCGGGTGTCAGCGCCCATCAGGCGGGTCATCAGAATGTTGCCGACGCGGTCGTAGACGGCGTCGTAGTGGGGCACCCACTTCTCCTGGATAACGACGCACTTCATGCCGATCTTCGCCGCGGTCGCGGCCACCATACGGGTATGATTCGACTGCACGCCGCCGATGGACACGAGTGTGTCGGCTCCCGATTCGATGGCATCCGGCACGATGTATTCCAGCTTGCGCAACTTGTTGCCGCCCATGGCGAGACCGGAGTTGCAGTCTTCGCGCTTGGCATATATCTCGACCTTGCCGCCCAGCGCCGCTGTCAAGCGTGGTAGATGCTCGATCGGCGTCGCGCCGAAAGTCAGAGGATAGCGATCGAATCTGTCGAGAAGGGACATCGGCTCGTCTCCGTGAATTTGTGAGCAAACTGTAGACATTTCTTCGCGGAAGGTGCTCTCGAAATTTGGCTTCTGTATTCCATATTTACCAGCGCTCTGATAGATTTTCCGAAAGTTCACCTTAGCGATGGGCCTGAAAGTGGAAGATTCTGTCTCAGGCGCTTTGGACCGTATCGACGTCAAAATCCTGCGCGCGCTGCACAATGATGGCCGTCTGACGAATGCCGAGCTCGCGACGCGCGTCAACGTCAGCGCGGCCACCTGCCACCGGCGCACGCAGCGACTTTTCGAAGACGGCTACATCACCGGTGTGCGCGCCGATATCGCGCCCGCGGCGGTCGGTCTCGGCGCTCTGGTCATGGTCGGCGTGGTGCTCGATCGCTCGACGCCGGAGAGTTTCGCCGCCTTCGAAGGCGCCGTGCTCGAGATGAAGGACGTACTGGACTGCAACCTCGTCGCTGGCGATTTTGACTACCTCCTGAAGATCAGAGTCCGCGACATGGCGGACTTCAACAAGCTGCACGGCCAGAAGCTGATCGCGCTGCCGGGCGTCCGGCAGACGCGCACCTTCTTCGTCATGAAGGAGGTCAAGGAGAACGCCCGCCTTTCGTTCTGACTTGACCAGGAGGTACGATGAGACCGATCAGGTCTTTTTCACAAACTTCGACAGGATTGCGTTGAATTTCTCGGGATACTCCCAGAACATCATGTGGCCGCCGAATGACTCGAACGTTGACTTCGGGCAGTTCGCGGCGATGAACGGCTTGGCGACCGCCGACCAGTGCTCAGCGGCGACATGCAGCGAGGGGATCTTGCTGTCCACCAGCTTGGCCTCGGCCAGGTAGTTGGCGAAGGACACATCGGCGATGAGGTTCGCCGCGATCAGAGCCGGCACTGCATTTGACTGCTCGAGCAGCCATGCCGTGACTTCCGGCGTGAGATCCTTCTGGATCATTACGTTGTCGGCATACCACACGATGACGTCACGCAATCCCTTCTGGGATTGAACGCCACCAAAGAAGCCAGCGAGATCCTTGAAGCCGCCTTCGATCCAGACGCCGGGTTCGGTCGTCGTGCCGACCGGCGGCATGTCGATGTTGACGAAGCCGGCGAGCTTGTCGGTGCCGTTGTTTCTCACATAGTGCCATGCAGCCAGCGCGCCGGCGGACCAGCCGACGAGGACGGGTTTCTCAACTTTCAACTGATCGAGCAGCGCAGCCAGATCCTGTGCGTGGGTCGCATAGTTGTTGCCTTGCAGCGTTACGGTCGAACGGCCGTGGCTGCGCGGGTCGAATGAGATCACCCGGTTGGTCGCGGCGAAATGTGCGAACTGATGCTCGAAGACCCTGGTGGTTAACGTCCAGCCCGGCACGAAGACGATCGCAGGGCCTTCGCCTGCCTCTTCGTAGTAGAGATCGACACCAGGTTCGACCGCCAGATATTTGCCAACCAGCTTGGGCGCAGCGGCTTTTTCTTGTGCGTTCGCAGCTATGCTGGCGGTCAGCACCGCGGCGGAGGCAGTTACTCCGGCCAGCATCGCCTCGCGTCGGGTCATTGCAGCTTTCTTCGAGGTTTCATCTTTGTCCATTTCATTTCTCCTTCATCGACTGAGCCCGTCGATCTGACCACACGGACGTCTCTCCTGCCGCCGCGAAGGCGCAGGATGGCATGGATATTAACGAACAGCGGCTGAAATGTACTTTCATTGTTTACTGCTGGATATTATGAATTGAGCTAATAGAGCCGTTAGAATGTTCTGATCGCGCAGAAAACCAATAAAAATTGGAAGAATCATTCAGGAGTATGAGATTGTTCGCGGCGGGTTTTGAACTCGCCGAAGCGATGCGCGCCCCGATGGATGAGCAGGCTACTCGATCAGCATGAGGTCGATGAGAGCTGGCCCAGCTCAGTGCGGTGGTGTCCGGCCGCCTTCAGCACCCCCGTTCGCGCCGGGCGCCGCCTCGAGGTAGCCGACAAAGCGGATTATCGGCCGAAGGATTGCAAGGGAGATGGTCGCGCATCAGCTGTGGGAAGCGGCGAGCCGCGGGACGCGGGCGTTAATCTGTTCGGTTAAACGCCGAGAAGGCACCTAGTGGCACTAAGGCGAAATCTGGTGGTGTTGGGCGCCTGCGACGCATCGGCCTGTTATCTACACCGCGGCCGCATAACATTTGGTTCAAAGGAACTCGTCGATGATCGACTCACCCTTATTTCAGCCCAGCACAGACGAGATTCGCACGAGCGCAATCACGAGGTTTCGCGAATTCTGCACCTGTACCTACAAGGCTGATCTACCCGACCATGATGCGTTTCATCAATGGTCAATCGATGAACGCGGCACTTTCTGGTCTGCCGTCTGGGATTATTGCGGCGTGATTGGACAGCCCGGGCCACGCGATCTCATCAACGGCGATGTTATGCTCCACGCTCGCTTCTTCCCCGACGCCAGCCTGAACTTCGCCGAAAACCTCCTGCGCATCTTGCCGGCGTGGTCCGCGCGCGGGTGGCTGAAATGCGTGTCGGCGGTGAAGTAGATCATGCAGGGTCCCCGCCGCCCGCAGCGGCGACCTTGTCAATCATGGCGAGAATAGCTTGCGGTGCAGCGTGGTGGACCATGTGGCCGGCCTGCGGGATGATATCGGCAAAGGAACCGTGAATCTCGGCTTGCAGTCGAACAGCCTCGGCCTGGGCGTCGAACAGCCGGTCGCCAGCGCCGGCAACAATACCGGTGGGCAGCGACAGCTCATTGTACCGGGCGGAGCGGCCGCCGGCCAGTGCTGCGACCAGCATCAATGCCGACTCCGCAGCGATCGAGCGCAGTTGCGAGGGCCGGCTGGCGACGTCCTTTGCCGATGAAGCATACTCTGCAGAGATTATGCCGGGGCGGAATATCTTGGCCATGGCCAGCGGCCAGGTAAGCCGCACAAGCAGCGGCAGCAAAGTGTGGCGGACAACACCACCGGCGACAGGCAAGGCCGGCAGCGCCGCCAGTGCGAGGCCCAGGCGCGGCGGTGGATGATAGTAGCCGGAAACAAGCACGATGCCGGCGACCGAGGCGGGACGAAGGCGCGCCAGCTGGATAGCCACCGACGCACCCCAGGAATGTCCTAGAACGAGATATCTTTCGATCCCAAGCTGTGCGACGGCGGCATGAATGAGATCGGCTTGCGCGGCCGCCGTCCACCATTTGCCTCGCGGCCGCGCGCTCCTGCCGAAGCCCGGCCGGTCAAAGGCGAGTACCCGGTATTTCCTAGCCGCCGCGTCGAAGATGCCGCTGGTCTTGAAATCCTCCGCCGACGAGCCGTTTCCGTGCAGCAGGATCAACGGCATCCCGCTGCCCTGCTCAAGGACGTGCAGGCGTACTCCTGCCGCCTCGACGAAGCGCCCCGACAGATGCGAGAAAAGCGCGCGTTTGGCGCGCGCGCCGTTGTACAACGCAAGGCCAGCCAACCCGGCGCCAAGCAGCATGGCGGCTGCTGTTGCCTTATTAGTGCCGCGGACCACTAGCGGCCACCGCGCGCAATGTGAACAGACGTTACCACTCTCGACATGCCTTGCTGTTGCCGAACTGCCGCGCATGTCGGCGCGCCGCTTACCAAGTGCATCTTTGCTCTCCGATTGAATAGCTCCGATTTCTCGGCGGCAGCCTAACCCACCTGATCGTCAGTTGTTCCTCCTGAAGAGGTTCAGCTTGTTTTTCCGCTCGTCTGAGCTTTCAAAGGGGAACTTTGAGTGGGACGCAGGTTAAGACGTTTGGCACCGAGGGGATCCCAACCATGACCGCGCAGCATAGAAATCGGGTCGCACCATTGCCGATCCGAGCAGATGCAACGCACCCGTAGATAAGGCGAGGGACCTCCGGCCCTTGTTGAGCTAACGCACAAGAAGAGGATGCGAGATGGCAGGAAAAAATAGCGAGCAGTTTGTCGACGATCCCGTCTACGAGGCAAGCCTGGAGAGCGATCCGCCCGCCGCTTCGGATCGGTGCAGTCGATGTTCAGGAGTTGCTCAAAACGGATCGCGTCGCACGTGCAGTCTGGAACGAAGCCCTGGCGCAGGCTGCTTCGCATGCTGCGAGCGCAGAGTGCAACGATCTTGCGGCCGACATCCGTTCTATGCAGCGGGAAGAGCCTCGATAAGAGGCTACCAAATCGGATTCCCCGGATTGTCAGCCATGGTCACGGCGCTTGGTGCGGGCGCAGTTCCGGTGCGCCGGGAGCTCTCCCGGTTCAAAGGGCGCATCATCCGCTCCTCACTCTCACCCGAACAGGAAGCTCGGCTTCAGGAGGCGCTGTCAAGAGCGAGGGCCTCCGACAATGCGCCATCCGCCGGCTCAGCAAGTGCGGCCTAACCGCTCGCCAAAAGGCGCCTGTACCGACAGATCGGAGGACAAACCAGCGGGAAAGAAGAGGCGTAACGGACAAAGAAAAACACGACAGACAGGAGCGCACCACGGATGCTGCACGGGCATTCACAGGTTGAGCGCGGCGCAAGAGGTGCGAAGGCGACTCGGTTGCGAGAGCAACGACTTAAGGCTCAATCCGATCGTCCTGCTGCAATAGTGGCAAACCGAAGAGGCACCCGATCGGCAACAAGAAAGCCCGCCGCGGGAGGGGCCGCAGCGGGCCTTTGAGGAGCACCTTCGCGGCTATATCCTGGCGAGGGATCGACCGCTACGGTTGTAATGCGCAATCCCTGTAACGGTTCCAATACTTTTGCGGACGCGGTGTGTGCCGGCCTCGCGAGTATTGTACGTTGCGATCCTAATTTTTCGCAAGTTTTTTGCCCTACTTCAGGAACACATGCTCGACACGAAAGTTCGGCACGTGCAGCTATTGTTCCCTCCCAATGAACGGCTGCAGATCGGCCCGATGCACCGATCGGCCCGCGTCCTCTCCCTCCAGGGGCGCGGGCTTTATTGCCCGCACGGAACACCAGGCGTGTGCGTTCGCCGGCATGAAGCGACTTCTCAGCGAGTGGCCGCTTTGGCAGACACAGGCCTTGGGCCGGGTTGGCGGGTTGTTCTGGTTTCCTACGCCATCGGCGTCGCACTGCTTGCCTGGACAGTTAAAGGTTCATCGTGCCGTTTCCCGGCAGCATGAGGCATCCACGTAAGCCATCGGTGTCGACCAGTCAGACAGCATCGACTCTCCGCGCCGATCGGCGTAGGTTTCTCTTATCGGCGATAGATTTCACGGGCATCGCTGGCTGTGAGCGAGCATCGTGCTTCCGCCCCAATTCGGGAGGGAGCTATGAGCAGCCCCAACACCTCAAAAATTGGCCTCGTCTTTTCAAAGGACCGCGCCCGCCCGCAGCCAACTCGCCGCCCAGAAACTGCATATAGAAATCATTTGCTGCGGCGCATGGCTCCGGCCGACCTGCGATTGCTGAGGCCTCACCTTCAAAGCAGCTTTCTGCCTCTGAGAACTCAGCTCGAAACCGCAAACGCCGCGATCGAGGCCGTCCACTTCTTTGAGGCTGGAATCGGCTCGGTGGTGGCGAAGCTTCGTCCGGTGATTGATGCCGAGGTTCGCCTCATCGGCTTCGAGGGCATGACCGGCTCGGCGCTGATCATGGGTAGCGATCGATCCCCGCACGACTGCTACATTCAGGTGGAGGCCGAGGTTCTCAGCATGGACGCCGAGCCATTCAATGAAGCGCTTTCCGACAGCCCGACGCTGCGGCTGTTTCTGCTGCGCTATGTGCATTACGCGCATATCCAGGCGAGCTACACCGCCCTGGTCAATGCGCGCTTGAAAATAGAAGAACGGCTGGCACGTTGGCTGGTCATGTGCGACGACCGCATAGAAGGCGACCGGCTGCCGGTTACCCATGAGTTCCTGTCAGTCATGTTGGGAGTACGACGGCCGGGCGTCACCGTGGCACTTCAGTTGCTGGAGGGCCGCGGCCTGATCAGGTCAAATCGTGGAGAGGTTATTGTCCGCGACCGAGATGGGCTCATCGCCTTGGCAGACGGCTCATATGGGCAGCCGGAGGCAGAGTATGCCCGCTTGATCGGTGATCCGGCATCCACATGATCTCAGGGCAACGGTCACGGCGGCCGTCTCCTGTATGCCGAGACATCGGAAGGTCGCACTTGGTTTCTAAGAGCCACGGCATTTGATAAAAACGTACAAACGTTTTTCATGACTCTCTGCGCCCATTGCCTTACCCTCTTCCGATCGGCGCTAATCACTCTCGGGTATCGCCCGCGGTGAGCGACTAACGCGATTCCGCCCCAATGAGAGGAAAGGCATATGGTCGGCCTTAAGTCTGCAAAGAGTGGCATTGCCTTTCCTAGTGACCTGACTTTGTTGAAGCAGGTCTTTGATCGTGTTTGCGTTGAGGAAGGTATTCCCGTCGGTAGCGAGCAGGCGGAGCGCCTGAGCGTTAGCGCAATGGAACTCTTCTCAGATGGCGAATTTGACGAGACGGCAGTTCTTTATGAACGCCTTCGACTCTATGCCCGATTGTAGCGCGGAAAGAGAAGCGTTGACCTCTCAACATCAGGAAGTCCTGACGAGCCTTGTCGCTCGGTATGAAATCCTCGTGTCGATCCAAGACAGGATCGTTGAGCACGACCGGCGGTTCGGCCTGGCTTCCGAAGTGGACGAAGGCCTTTTAGATCGGCTGTTCGTATCGCTCGGCAAAGCCCGCACCGCCTTGATCCGCGAGGTCGGCTAAAAGCCCGGTCCTCGTTCACTGGACAGCTACTAGCCGCTGGTGCTCCGGCTCCGCATTGTTCACCCGCGACGTCGAGGTTAATCTTTGTTGGATGTCGGCGAGACGGCATTTACCTCAAGCGGTTCGATCACCAGCGACAGGCTAAGCCTCAGAACCTTTCTGCCACTCTCGTCTCTGATATCCATGATGAGTTGCTGCCCATCGGGACCTTTCAGTTCGTCCTTTGCCAGCTCGGTCAATCCTTCGACGGCTGCATTGCGCGCTGCCTCAATCCCCTCGCATTCCAGACCCGTATTGTCTTCCACGAGATGCTGGCGATCGCCGCTATCAAAGAAATACCTTGGCATATTGGCTTCCGTCATTAGAATGCCACGTCCGGGTCCTTCTGGTGCAGGTAAGTCGGATCAAAGTCCCCTGCCTGAACCAAACCCGGCCAATCGACGGCACGGAACTTTGTACCTGACATCGCGATCAGCCCGTCGCCTCGTAGCGCCTGAAGCGTGCGGTTCACGTGAACCACGGACAAACCCACCGCATCACCAAATGCTGCCTGGGTGATCGGCAGATCCGCGACGTGGTCCTCAATGCGTCCAGCAAACCTTAACCGCACAATGAGTTCGCATAACAGGTGGGCCATACGAGCGTAGGCGTCCCGTCTCCCGACGTTGGTGACCCATTCCCGGTAGATTGCAGCGTCAATCAGGGTCGATCGCCAGAACGCGGCTGCAACGCGCGGGCGCTGTTCGCAAATCGAGCGAAGAGCGCTGTGGCGGATTAACCCCAATCTGCCCGGCGACATGCTGGAGAAGCTGCAATCCATGACTGTGAGATGGATGCCGTGCAGATCCGGGAGATCGCCGGCGACAAAGAAGCTGGTGATCTGCCGCTTTCCCTCACCTGTGTGCTTGTATGAACATACTACGCCGTCCAAGAGGACAAATGAGTTGGTTGGCCGATCGCCTTCTATGAGGATATCCCTGTTATCCGGAACATCCTTCTCCTGAATCGTGAGGCCTCCTAAGGCTGCGGCGTCATCATCGCTGATCTCAGCGATGCCACGCAGCTTGCGGATGAGCACGTCCGAAGAGAAAGCTGGACACAAAGACTTGGTTACCTCCGTGAGTGTTACCGGCCGAACTTGCATTCGCCTCAGATGTTCCACGCTGCTGATGCGGATAAGAGGTGGACACGCCCGAGATGAAGCTGCGCATCTGGCATCTGCGCGGCGATCACGCTGAACTGGGCAGGCACCTCAACGCAACTAGCCTGGCGAGGCACGCCTGCCCTGCCTCCACAGCCTCCACCCGCCGACCAACATCAGCGCACCCCAAAGCAGGAAACCCAAATCCCAGTAGATCCATTGCTCCCGCGGGACGGTCTCGTTGACATGGTGGATGCCGAGGATCTGGTGATCCACCAGCCCTTCGACGAGGTTGAATAAGCCAAATCCGATAAGCACTGTGCCGACCAGCATCTTTCCCGACCACCAAAGGTGCGATTGATGCGCGGCGCGCCAGAGCAGGAGCAGCCCAAGCAAAAACGAACAGATAGGTGGCGGCGTGGAACAGGCCATCGAGGAGCGTGTTGAATCGTAGGTTTTCGACGCTGTCGGCGGGATAGCCGGCGCTCGTTACCATGTGGTGCCACTGGAGCAGCTGGTGAAAGACGATGCCGTCGAAAAAGCCGCCCAAACCAAGGCCAAACAGAATGCCTGCAAGCGTGGGAAACCGGCGGGGTTCGCATCTAGGCTTGGCACGAGTTACTTCCTCCTCGGGCGAACAAGCGCAATGCCGACGACCAACTTTCGTTGCCGCAGCCCAGCGGAATCACGTTCCGTTCAGGCTGGCTAATATAAGCCGATCGCCTAGAATCGAATAAGTGCGTAATCGCGCCAATGTCGCGTAGATAGCGCAAGCTTGAGGAGTTACCAGAACCCCTATTTCCGCTCGCCGAACTCTGCCCCGTTTCCAGGCGTCGTGCGACGATCGTCGGGTGGAGTCTGGATGACCTCCGCGTCTGTGCGGCCAAACTCCCGGCCGATTTGAAATGCCGCATACAGCGCGCCAAGACCGATTAAGAACCGAAGCATTTGGGATCTCATTCGGCGGTAAAACTACACGGCCGGCAGTTAGTTCCACAGGGGCGGAACCACAACGTTGAACATCCGTTGCACTGACCGTGGGTCAGGAGGACGCAACAGATGGCGGACAAGAGGACGAGCGACACGAGCCGAGTTAAGAAGGGTGCATAACTCGAAGTTGAGCACCTGGCGGAGGTGACAGATGTGACGCCCAAACAGGCGCGGGCATTGCTTCGCAAGCACGGCGCAGACTGGCAACGGCTGAAGGACGAAGCTGAAGAGCTGAAGAAAGACGAATAGTCTTGGTTTCGATCTCCTGCCGGCGCGAGCGCCAGCTTTGCCGTGGAGGTGCGGGCGACCTGTGAAGGTGTACGCCTTTTGAGACCAGTCGTGACTCAAATAGGCCGGCCGGCACGCATCATTGCGCGGGCGATCGCGAGCCGCGCCTCGACCTTATTGCCGGCGGCGCTCGGCCGCAGCGAGCGCTCCGTCCAGCATCCAGCATCCAGCATGCAGTCGGCGACCGCATGACAGCCTGGCTCCATGTCTCTTGTGCGCGCTGTGTTTTCGCTCGCTTTAACAAATGAGCATGCACTCTGATCCGGATAGGCTTATGAACTGATTGCCGTGGTGTCAGCGCACGTCGTGCTCCTGCCCAGCAGGAGGAGCACATGAGAAAGCCACTAGCACTGATTGTTGAGGACGAGCCGATTATCGTCGTTGAGATCGAGGCCTCCCTTAACAGGCCGGCTTTGCGGTAGCCTCGGAGCCGAGTTGCGTTCGTGCAAGACAAATTTTGGCCCTGGTTGAGCCGGACGCCGTTATACTGGACGTGCTCTTGCAGGACGGCGTCAGCTCTTCGGTTGCTGAAGAACTCGTGGCCCGCAACATCCCCTTTGTAATTTATAGTGCCACGGACATCGAGGGCCGAGGTGAGGCCTTCAAGGCCGGAACTTTTGTCGAGAAACCTGCCGACGATTCCGTGCTCGTAGCTTTGGCGAGTTCGATGGCCAGGGCATCCGCGGCTGGCGAGCACGCTTCCATCTGGATAAAACCTAGGCAAGTCGGTACAGTGTGAGATCGCCAGCCACACACAATGGGCGCTGACGCTTGGGAGCGACCATCGGACTCCTGCCCCGAACGCAAGGCATTGTCTGATGGCAGAAGAAGCAGGGCGGGCCCGCCTGACAGACGACTATGTACGCTCACTTGCGCAGGAAACAGGTGCCACCGAGCAGCAAATACGCGGCATTGTATCGCTGATCGGACTTGATCGTGCCTCGATCCTGAGAGAAGCGCGTCTCTTGCGCCGTGATCTAGGGCCGAAGCTTTATTCCTGCAGACGGTCCGCGAGTCATCGACGGGCGTCAGCCTTCTCGGTTCAGGTTGCAACTTTAAAGGCAACATCGGCGTGAACTCTGGTGAGCATATCTACCGTGTACCAGGCCAAGAATATTACAATGAGACGCTGATTACCTCGAGCAAAAGGTGAACGGTGGTTTTGCAGCGAGGCCGGGGCGCGATCGGCCGCTGGCGGAAGGCGACGCGATGAAAACAAAGCTGACGAGCGCCGCCTTTGACAGACCCAATTAGCAGATACCCGACAAGCCGTGCTACATGGGCGAAATTTACCCATTTAACGAGACCGAGCTAGCGCGGGTTCTGCGTGCCAGCCTTACGCATCATCGGGTGCGAATGGTCGTCTTGCGCGGTGAGATCGCCCAACTCCGAATGGAGATCAGAGACGCCACTGCCATCCGCGCTCATGTACGAGCTGCTACCGCTATGAGGGAATGACGCCAGAACCGCGATCCCATGTATTGCCGCCTATCGCAATCTCGTTGAGACCAAAAGCACCCAGATCGTGCTTGGCGCACTGCATCGGCGTCAGAGTTCATCGTTCGCATTTCAGCGGCCGAGCTCAGCGCGAAGTTATCGCCTACCGCGCGCAGGACGCTTGGCTCCAGCTATTCGGCAGCGATCTGGAGAGTGTTTCAACATGGATCCTGCAGTGCTGTTGGTGGCCACTGTCTGCGTCCACTGAGGTAGGCGAACAGCTACCGCTCGATTCCTGCAATTGATTGAATTTCCCGCCTATGGGAACGGAAGCTTGCCGCGCCAAAATGTTCGCACGTTCGACGCCTGCCATCGGTTATTACGCGCTGTTCGAACCCAGCGGCTGTTCATTTACGCGGGATTTCAAATTGGCCGTGAGTTCGGCCGCACCAGGCATCCAGATTCCACCCGACGATCGTCGCTGGACGCCTGGAACGGGACAGAGTTCGGCGAGCGGAGCTAGGGGTTTTGCTAGATTCCTTAAGCTGCGCTATCTACGCGACATTGGCGCGAGCAAAACCAGTTACTCCTCGACGCCGAAACCCCAACAAGGACGCAGCCTGCCTCGGAACCAATGCCGGGGCGATGTGGTTTTGCAGGATGCCTACCTACTACAATGAAACGACCAACCCCGTCCTAACCGGTATCAAAGGGCGTTGCCCACGCTGCCAACAGGGGCATCTGTTCAGCAGCTATCTCAAGCTGGCGCAGAATTGCGATGTATGCGGATTGGATTTCTCGTTCGCCGATCGGGCTGATGGCCCGGCCTTCTTTTCCATGTCGATTGTGGCATTCCCGGCGCTGGCTTTCGCGCTATGGTTTCAGTTCACGTATGAGCCGTCCTATTGGATGCATGTGATCACAACCTTACCCCTCACCGTTGGCGCGTGTGTTGCATTGCTAAGACCGCTCAAAGGCTGGCTTGTTTGCTCGCAGTACTTCCACAAGGCTGAGGAAGGCTCCATCGACCGAGAATGGCATGCAGCCGAAGCTGAGCGCCATCGGCAGCAGCCGCCGAATACGTGAAGCTATGGGCCAAGGACGTATGTAGAGCTGCCGCACCTTTTCAGCCAGCCAATGCTCCCAACTACCTCGGTTCCCATTCGTCGCTGATTCCCAGCACGGAACCGTGTCGGATATAACCGTGCTCGCCGCGGAGGTGCTCGATATGCAGCTTCACCGCCTCTGGCCCACTGCTTCGCCGGCCGTTTCTTCAACTCTTTGGGCAGTGGACCGGCGTGTCCCTGAAGCCTTGCCGTCGATGATCGCATTCTCGACCTCAAGCTCTCTGGCGGCTTCGATGAGCCCAGTGTATTTGCGCGTCCAATCCGCACCGGTTTTTGTGAAGACGCGGATAGGCACGTTCGGAACAAATCCGCCATCGATCGTGCCCCATGGCGTGGTGTAGGTAACGGCATTGGTCGCCGTGCTCTCCGGCAAGGGCCGGACTGATCAGCG